>NZ_JDSS02000024.1:199121-200051 GCF_000584955.1 Candidatus Accumulibacter vicinus | reverse complement strand
GGCAACAAACGGTGTTGACTGACCAATGGGGCGCTGATAGAATGCTCCTTCTTCGCAGCACGTGGTTCTATTCGGGAGATAACAGCAGCACGACTTCCTTCCATGAAGCGCGCGAAGAAAAATATGGGGGGGTTCTTATCGACCTCCCGCCACGGTCGCGGGGTGGAGCAGTCTGGCAGCTCGTCGGGCTCATAACCCGAAGGTCACAGGTTCAAATCCTGTCCCCGCAACCAGCTCTTTAAAAATTGGACAACCGATAGGTGTGGGTTCTTGATCTAGTACGATCTGCGCAAGCGGATGGATGAAGGATAGAGAAGGACTCGTACCGATGGAAGAAGCGCTATTGATCTGGAGGGATCTGGATTGATAGTACGTCGAGCGAGAGTTTTAGGAATTGAACTGAAGAGTTTGATCCTGGCTCAGATTAAACGCTGGCGGCATGCCTTACACATGCAAGTCGAACGGCAGCACGGGGGCGACCCTGGTGGCGAGTGGCGGACGGGTGAGTAAAGCATCGGAACGTGCCCTGGAATGGGGGATAACGTAGCGAAAGTTACGCTAATACCGCATATTCTGTGAGCAGGAAAGCAGGGGATCGCAAGACCTTGCGTTCTGGGATCGGCCGATGTCGGATTAGCTAGTTGGTGGGGTAAAGGCCTACCAAGGCGACGATCCGTAGCGGGTCTGAGAGGATGATCCGCCACACTGGGACTGAGACACGGCCCAGACTCCTACGGGAGGCAGCAGTGGGGAATTTTGGACAATGGGCGCAAGCCTGATCCAGCCATGCCGCGTGAGTGAAGAAGGCCTTCGGGTTGTAAAGCTCTTTCGGCGGGGAAGAAATTGCTTGGGTTAATACCCTGAGTAGATGACGGTACCCGAATAAGAAGCACCGGCTAACTACGTGCCAGCAGCCGCGGTAATACGTAG
>NZ_JDSS02000024.1:198649-199111 GCF_000584955.1 Candidatus Accumulibacter vicinus | reverse complement strand
TGGGGAAGAAATTGCATGGGTTAATACCCTGTGTAGATGACGGTACCTGGAGAAGAAGCACCGGCTAACTACGTGCCAGCAGCCGCGGTAATACGTAGGGTGCGAGCGTTAATCGGAATTACTGGGCGTAAAGCGTGCGCAGGCGGTTGGGTAAGACAGGCGTGAAATCCCCGGGCTCAACCTGGGAATGGCGCTTGTGACTGCAAGGCTGGAGTGCGGCAGAGGGGGATGGAATTCCGCGTGTAGCAGTGAAATGCGTAGATATGCGGAGGAACACCGATGGCGAAGGCAATCCCCTGGGCCTGCACTGACGCTCATGCACGAAAGCGTGGGGAGCAAACAGGATTAGATACCCTGGTAGTCCACGCCCTAAACGATGTCAACTGGTTGTTGGGTCTTTGCTGACTCAGTAACGAAGCTAACGCGTGAAGTTGACCGCCTGGGGAGTACGGCCGCAAGGTT
>NZ_JDSS02000024.1:196400-198029 GCF_000584955.1 Candidatus Accumulibacter vicinus | reverse complement strand
GTTGCTACGAAAGGGCACTCTAATGAGACTGCCGGTGACAAACCGGAGGAAGGTGGGGATGACGTCAAGTCCTCATGGCCCTTATGGGTAGGGCTTCACACGTCATACAATGGTCGGTTCAGAGGGTTGCCAACCCGCGAGGGGGAGCCAATCTCAGAAAGCCGATCGTAGTCCGGATCGCAGTCTGCAACTCGACTGCGTGAAGTCGGAATCGCTAGTAATCGCGGATCAGCATGTCGCGGTGAATACGTTCCCGGGTCTTGTACACACCGCCCGTCACACCATGGGAGCGGGTTCTGCCAGAAGTAGTTAGCCTAACCGCAAGGAGGGCGATTACCACGGCAGGGTTCGTGACTGGGGTGAAGTCGTAACAAGGTAGCCGTAGGGGAACCTGCGGCTGGATCACCTCCTTTCTAGAGAAAAGCTGGATCGAGAACTCACACCCTATCGGTTGTCACAAGCTGCACAGGCGGAGGGTCTGTAGCTCAGTCGGTTAGAGCATCGTCTTGATAAGGCGAGGGTCGTTGGTTCGATTCCAACCAGACCCACCAGCGTCTCGACGGCAGGCGAGGGGGGCGAAGGGACGCCGATCAGGCGTCGGGACAAGGGACTGCTGGTGGCCGATCAGCGGGGGATTAGCTCAGCTGGGAGAGCACCTGCTTTGCAAGCAGGGGGTCGTCGGTTCGATCCCGTCATCCTCCACCAAGTCCGCGCAAGTGAGAAGTCAGGCCTGCAGGGTCATCGACGCTGCAGGCCTGACTCTTTACGGGTCTGTGCTCTTTAAAAAACTGGAAGAAGGTTGTATTGCCGAGGCCCCGAAGGATGGGGCGATCGGCAATACGGTTGTGATTGCATCGAACCCCCTGGAGAAGGGGGAGCACCAAAAGAGTTGCCTGTAGCTGGAGGTCTCGCAAGAGAGCTCAAGGTTATAGGATCAAGCGAATAAGTGCATGTGGTGGATGCCTTGGCGATTACAGGCGAAGAAGGACGTACAAGCCTGCGAAAAGCTCTGGGGAGCTGGCAATGAAGCTTTGATCCAGAGATGTCCGAATGGGGAAACCCACTCCGCAAGGAGTATCCCACGCTGAATACATAGGCGTGAGGAAGCGAACCCGGCGAACTGAAACATCTCAGTAGCCGGAGGAACAGAAATCAACCGAGATTCCCAAAGTAGTGGCGAGCGAAATGGGAACAGCCTGCAAGTGATAGCGATTGGGTTAGCGGAAGCCTCTGGAAAGTGGCGCCATAGGGGGTGATAGCCCCGTACGCGAAAACGTGATCGTGGTACCAAGCTTGCGACAAGTAGGGCGGGGCACGAGAAATCCTGTCTGAATATGGGGGGCCCATCCTCCAAGGCTAAATACTCGTAATCGACCGATAGTGAACCAGTACCGTGAGGGAAAGGCGAAAAGAACCCCGGGAGGGGAGTGAAATAGATCCTGAAACCGCATGCATACAAACAGTGGGAGCCCCTTTGTGGGGTGACTGCGTACCTTTTGTATAATGGGTCAGCGACTTACGTTCAGTAGCGAGCTTAACCGCATAGGGGAGGCGTAGGGAAACCGAGTCCGAATAGGGCGCCCAGTTGCTGGACGTAGACCCGAAACCAAGTGATCTATCCATGGCCAG
>NZ_JDSS02000024.1:173417-196390 GCF_000584955.1 Candidatus Accumulibacter vicinus | reverse complement strand
AATAGGGGAGGCGTAGGGAAACCGAGTCTGATAAGGGCGATAGTTGCTGGACGTAGACCCGAAACCAAGTGATCTATCCATGGCCAGGATGAAGGTGCGGTAACACGCACTGGAGGTCCGAACCCACTAATGTTGAAAAATTAGGGGATGAGCTGTGGATAGGGGTGAAAGGCTAAACAAACTTGGAAATAGCTGGTTCTCTCCGAAAACTATTTAGGTAGTGCCTCAAGTATCACCGACGGGGGTAAAGCACTGTTATGGCTAGGGGGTCATCGCGACTTACCAAACCATTGCAAACTCAGAATACCGTTGAGTGCGAGCTTGGGAGACAGACATCGGGTGCTAACGTCCGGTGTCGAGAGGGAAACAACCCAGACCGCCGATTAAGGTCCCCAAGCCATAGTTAAGTGGGAAACGAGGTGGGAAGGCTCAGACAGCCAGGAGGTTGGCTTAGAAGCAGCCATCCTTTAAAGAAAGCGTAATAGCTCACTGGTCGAGTCGTCCTGCGCGGAAGATGTAACGGGGCTCAAACTATGCACCGAAATCGCGGATATCCGCAAGGATATGGTAGGAGAGCGTTCTGTAAGCCGTTGAAGGTGTCCTGAGAAGGATGCTGGAGGTATCAGAAGTGCGAATGCTGACATGAGTAGCGATAAAGGGAGTGAAAAGCTCCCTCGCCGAAAGCCCCAGGTTTCCTGCGCAACGTTCATCGGCGCAGGGTGAGTCGGCCCCTAAGGCGAGGCTGAAAAGCGTAGTCGATGGGAAACAGGTCAATATTCCTGTACCTCTTGGTAATGCGATGGGGGGACGGAGAAGGTTAGGTCAGCCGGGTGTTGGACGTCCCGGTTCAAGCGTGTAGGCAGGTCTCTTAGGCAAATCCGGGAGATCAATGCTCAGGCGTGATAACGAGTGGCTTTATGCTGCGAAGTGATTGATACCCTGCTTCCAAGAAAAGCCTCTAAGCTTCAGTTACCAGGAGACCGTACCGCAAACCGACACAGGTGGGCAGGATGAAAATTCTCAGGCGCTTGAGAGAACTCAGGAGAAGGAACTCGGCAAATTTGCACCGTAACTTCGGGAGAAGGTGCGCCCTGACAGGTTGTAGCCCCTCGCGGGTGAAGGCCGAAAGGGTTGCAGTGAAATGGTGGCTGCGACTGTTTAATAAAAACACAGCACTCTGCAAACACGAAAGTGGACGTATAGGGTGTGACGCCTGCCCGGTGCCGGAAGGTTAAGTGATGGGGTGCAAGCTCTTGATCGAAGCCCCGGTAAACGGCGGCCGTAACTATAACGGTCCTAAGGTAGCGAAATTCCTTGTCGGGTAAGTTCCGACCTGCACGAATGGCGTAACGATGGCCACACTGTCTCCTCCTGAGACTCAGCGAAGTTGAAATGGTTGTGAAGATGCAATCTCCCCGCGGTTAGACGGAAAGACCCCATGAACCTTTACTGTAGCTTTGCATTGGACTTTGAACAAATCTGTGTAGGATAGGTGGGAGGCTGTGAAACCGGGACGCTAGTCCGGGTGGAGCCAACCTTGAAATACCACCCTGGTTTGTTTGAGGTTCTAACCACGGCCCGTGAATCCGGGTCTGGGACCGTGCATGGTAGGCAGTTTGACTGGGGCGGTCTCCTCCTAAAGTGTAACGGAGGAGTACGAAGGTACGCTAGGTACGGTCGGACATCGTGCTGTTAGTGCAATGGCAAAAGCGTGCTTGACTGCGAGACTCACACGTCGAGCAGGTACGAAAGTAGGTCATAGTGATCCGGTGGTTCTGTATGGAAGGGCCATCGCTCAACGGATAAAAGGTACTCTGGGGATAACAGGCTAATACCGCCCAAGAGTTCATATCGACGGCGGTGTTTGGCACCTCGATGTCGGCTCATCACATCCTGGGGCTGTAGTCGGTCCCAAGGGTATGGCTGTTCGCCATTTAAAGTGGTACGTGAGCTGGGTTTAAAACGTCGTGAGACAGTTTGGTCCCTATCTGCCGTGGGCGCTGGAAATTTGAAGGGGGCTGCTCCTAGTACGAGAGGACCGGAGTGGACGAACCTCTGGTGTACCGGTTATGACGCCAGTCGTATTGCCGGGTAGCTAAGTTCGGAAGAGATAAACGCTGAAAGCATCTAAGCGTGAAACTCGCCTTGAGATGAGATTTCCCCGGGGACTTGATCCCCCTGAAGGGTCGTGGTAGACCACCACGTTGATAGGCTGGATGTGGAAGCGCAGCAATGCGTTAAGCTAACCAGTACTAATTGCCCGTGAGGCTTGATCCTATAACCTTGAGCAGCAACTCGTAACGACACAATCACAACCCCTTCTTCCCATTTTGCGCACCACGCCTCGCGTCGTGCGAACCCGTTATGCTTGGCGGCCATAGCCCTTTGGACCCACCCCTTCCCATCCCGAACAGGACCGTGAAACGAAGGTACGCCGATGATAGTGCATACTTCATGTGTGAAAGTAGGTCACCGCCAGGCCCCCCCATCTGCCCAAACCCTCCCGCAAGCACCAGCATGCGGCGAGGGCTTGCGGCTTCCCAGAATCAGCCCAACCCCCCCCTCACAACAGACCGCCTGTGCCGCCCCTTCAGTTCAGTCCGGCAATGAAGCCATAAGGGCTGCGCGTCAGGGCTACGGCGACGATATAGGCAAATGCAGTCAGTGCGGCAACCAGAAAGACGGCTCTCTGCGCCTTGCTGCGCGCGCGTTTGAGAGCCATTGTCCCACAGCCGATGTAGACCAGCAGACCGACCAGCTTGGCGGTCAACCAGGCGGCGGCAAAGGGATATTGACCGCTGAGCACGGCCAGGGCGATCGCGCTGGTCAGCAGGACGGTGTCCACCAGATGAGGCAACACCCGTACGTCTGGTCGCTGCAGCCAGGGGGAGTCCGCCAGCATCCACAGACCACGCAGGAGGAAGCCGGCGCCGCTGAGCACGACACAGCCAATGTGTAGGTGCTTGAGAAACAGGTAGCTCATCAGGAGCCCGGCCCGGCGGGCTTCGACGCCATTCCGGCAGCGATCTTCAAGCAGTGCTGCCGGTAGCATGCGAGAGCGCTCAGCAGGTTGCGCAGCAGACTGGCATTGGCAATCAGCAGCATCAGCCCGGCCGGATAGGTGAACCATCCGGGCCAGAACGCTGCAGCCAGCAGCAAGGCCAGCGCCAGGAAGTGGGCATACATCTGCCGGTCGATCTGACGCATGGCAATGACCTTGTTCATGTTTGGTGCCAGCACTCGTCCATCACCCAGATTCTGCAAGTGCAACCAGACCAGAAAAGGAACGATCTTGTAGAGCATGCCGATCATCACCGACAGGCCACCGCCAAACAGTGCCAGCACACCGCAGAGCAGCGGCCACTCCTGATGCTCGGTGAGTAGCGGCAGGTGGTTTGCCGCCAGCGACAGCACGCAGCTGGCCAGCGTGCACAGCATCGCCAGGCGCCAGTAATGCTGGGTCGCGTCGAAGCGGGCACGTTTGCTGCGGCTCTGGACCTGCAGTGTCAACACCGCCAGTGCGGCAACCGTCAGCAGCATTGCATCCGCCAGCAGCACCGCCAGCCATGCCCAGCCAATGCCATCCGCAATACTCCACAGGCACAGCAATGCCAGCAGGGAGCCGGCAAAACGATTCGCGAACCAGGTCGGATAAGGCGGCGTGATCTGGAACATCGGTACGACCACGAAGGCGATGCTGGCCAGCAGGATGATGCTCCAGCCGACGAAGCCCCAGGCGAAGTGAATCGACGTCAGTTGCAGTAGCGGCACTTCGAACGATCCGGCGAGGGCCATTGCCAGCAGCATTCCGAGGCCAACGGTCATACCCAGACCGGGCAATGCCAGCTTCAGGCCGCGAATGATGGGATTGCTCGATGCCACCCGGTAGAGGGCATGGCCAGCGGCACCCAGGAAGAGTGCCGCGCCACTGCCCAGCAGCAGCGCCGCCAGGCGGAATGCAAGTGGCTCGGAAGTCAGAAAGCCTGCAGCCAGCAGCAGCACTCCCGGGGTCATCGCGGCATGCACCAGGGTCGCCAGCAGCAGCGGTTTCGCGATGTTCGCCCCGGCCACTACCGGCAGAATCTGGATCATCGCCCCGAGCATCACCTGCAGCATGAATCCGGCGCTGATCAGATGCGTCAGCGCCAGCGCGGCGGGTGTCCAGCGCGAGGCGAACAGCTCTGGTCCGCTCCATAACAGGAGCATGCCGGCGAGCAGGGCGAACAGCGGGGCAGTGAGAAAAAAGCGGAACGGGGCGGCAAACGGTGGCGCCTGGTCAAACGACAGCAGTGCCTGCATTTATTGTTTATGCTGGATCAGGACTTCGACCGTGCCGTCTGGCCGGTATGCCGTCTGCCAGGAGAAGCCATTGATCTCGAGCGCCCGGTAGAGCGGGTAAGGTTCGCGGGGGAGCAGCACGAGGAGTTTCTGGGCCGTACCCAGTTGACCGAGCGCTTCCATGCTGCGCACCATCGGCTCGGGCGGTTCGAGGCCGCGCGCGTCGATGACGATGTCGGCATCGATCCTAGTCATGTCGGGATTTTGTTGGAGCCGGCGAGCTGCTTCTGCAGTTCTGGCAGCAAGGCTTCGACCTGATCGGTCAGATGCTGATCACACATCGGATAAAGCACGTTCTCTTCCTTGAGGTTATGTTGCTGCATCATGACCAGAAGCGTTTCGGCAATGCCAGTATAATCGTCAAAGTCCTGCTCGACCAAGGCCGCTGCGGCGGCCGCGAGCAGTTGTCGCATCTGTGCGTGCTCGCCGCGCATCACCTGGGTAGGCCCTCGGTACATGCCGGTGCTCTGTTCAAAGAGCGGAAAGAGGAGCGACTCTTCGGCCGCAAAATGATCCTGCATCGCTTCCTGAAAACGACCGAACTCGGTCCTCGCCAGCGCCCAGGCGCCGCTGGCGACAGCCTGCTCGACCGCGACCATCAGATGGTCACAAGAGCGATGATCGTTGGCCATGAAATTCGTGATCGTGTGCATGCAGAACCTCGCTGAATTAACTCTATCATTGTCAGGCGGGTGCTTGCTGCCAACTATGACCAATATCAATTAGAATGGATACTCTGTGGAGGAAATGCCATGTTCAAACACATCCTTGTCCCTACCGACGGCTCCGAGCTTTCCCAGGACACTGCCCGACGGGCAATTTCCTTCGCCAAGGAGACCGGGGCGCGCATTACGGCGTTCTTCGCCAAACCGGAATACCCGGTCACTTATTATGGTGAAGGAGCGCTGATCGACCCGACAACACCCGAAAAGTTTGCCGAACTTGCCGAGCAACAAGCTGAGCAGACGCTGGATTTCGTCGTCGAACTTGGCGCAGCCGAGGGTGTCCAGGTCGCCAAGCGATCACTGACCAGTGACATTCCCTACCAGGCGATCATCGACGCTGCGACCGAGGCAGACTGCGACCTGATTTTCATGGCCTCGCATGGTCGTCGTGGCATCACCGCCCTGTTGCTCGGCAGTGAGACCAACAAGGTGCTCACGCACTCGAAGATTCCGGTGCTCGTTTACCGCTGATTCTGCCAGGCTTGCCTGAAGGAGGATACGGAATGGCCGAGCGCCGTGTTGGCAATGGTGGCGGCTGGACGGCGATTCGGCGGGTACTCTGCCTGTTTTTCTGCTTGCTCTGCGGGCCTGCACTGGCGGTTGATGTCGGGCTGGCCGGCGTGTTTCCAGGAAAGGCTTTGCTGACCATCAACGGTGGAGCGCCGCGAACCGTGGCCGTCGGCACGAAAACCGATGAAGGCGTCAAGGTGCTCGCGGTCGATTATGACACCGCTACCATCGAAGCCGACGGAAAGAAGCGTATCCTGCGGGTTGGGCAGAACGTCGCGTCGCAACCCTCGGGCGAGGGAGGGGGCAAGGCGGTCCTGACTGCTGACGGCAGTGGCCACTTTCTGACCACTGGAAACATCAACGGAACGACCATCCGCTTTCTTGTGGATACCGGTGCCACCATGATCTCGCTCGGTGCCGGTGATGCGCGGCGCATCGGCATTGACGCCAGCAAAGGACAGCGAGGGGTCACCAGTACGGCCAACGGGCCGGCGTCGGTGATTCATATCAAGCTGGATACGGTACGGGTTGGCGAGATTGTCCTGAATAATGTCGATGCCCTGGTGCATCAGCAGGACCTGCCGTTTGCCCTGCTGGGCATGAGTTTCCTGAACCGGATGGAAATGCAGCGCGATGGCCAGACCATGACTCTCAGGAAGCGCTACTAGGAGAAGTCGAATATGCCTCACCGCGACGAACAAGTATCGATGTTGGGCCACGAGCTCGAACTCTTGATGGGCGAGCGGCAGAGGCTGCTGCAGGTCGTCGGTGCAACGGCTGCTCTGGTCGCTTCTCTGGACAGCAGTGTGCTGCCGCAGGGAGCCATCAAGTCCGCGAATCTGGTTTCGAGCACGCTCAACGCCCTGCCCGAAGAAACCCTGCGCGACGCGCTTGCCGCGGTGCGTGCAGAGATCCAGGAGGAAGAGCGTGTTATCGGCAGCTGAGGCCTTGCTTGCGCCAACGTTCGGCAGCGGTGCTGCGGACCTCGACCGGATATGTCAGGTCCTGCACCGCGAGCCTTCACTGGCGACAGTGGTGCTCGAAGACGGTATCGGTGACGAGGAGTTGCTGCCGGCTGCCGTGCTCTTCCCGATCGTTCGGCGCATCGGTGGGCCGACCGTATTGCTGACACAGCGCACGGCGCATCTGAAGGATCATCCAGGCCAGATCAGTTTCCCGGGCGGGCGGTGCGAGCCAACCGACGCTTCGCCGGCGCATACGGCCTTGCGTGAGGCTGCCGAGGAGATCGGCCTGGCCGCCGCGCATGTCGACATCGTCGGCTACCTGCCTGAATACCTCACCAGTACCGGCTTTCGGGTCACCCCGGTGGTGGCCCTGGTGACCCCACCTTTCGAGTTGCAGCTTGACGCGTTTGAGGTAGCCGAGGCATTCGAGGTGCCGCTGACCTTTCTGCTGGATCCCGCCAACCACCAGCAGCATTCGCTTCATTACCGTGGCAGGCTGCGTCACTATACGGCGATGCCGTATGGTGAGTACTTCATCTGGGGAGCGACGGCAGGAATCATCCTGTCCCTCTGGAGAGCCCTTGCCAAGGGGTGATCAATCGAGCACCATTGCGAGTTTCACTAGAAACTGCTTGGCCTTTTTCTGGTCGGGCGCAGCGCGCAGCGCAGCGCGGAGTTTGCCGACTTTCTGCCGGAGGTCGGCGGCGGTTTTTGCCTGTTCGATCTCCGCGATCAGCGCGTCGGCCTGCGAACCCAGCAATTCCTGCAAAGCTCGGACGGTGTAACTTTTGGCGAGGCTGATGTCTTCCCGGTCGGCTGGTAATGGCTGGACGACCGCTTCAGCTATTTTGTGTACCGGTGCCTGTACCTGCACGAACCCTCCATCCAGCAGGGCCGCCAGTTGTTTGGCACTCTCGGTGGCGGATGCGCCAAAAGCCAGCAACTGGTTTCCGGTACGCTGCCCATCGACCATGATCAACATGGCTCGCATGCGAAAAGGTAGGCGGTTCGCGCGGGTAGAGATCTCCTCGATGCCTTTGGGCGTTTTACTGAAGACTGACGACAGATCCATTCCCACCATTATACTGATATTCCGCTGGCACTTGGCATACGCGAAGTGACGCCAGCGTGAATTCCGCGGAGGGCAATTTCGGAAGCCTTGCACAGCGAACCTTTGCTATCATTGGCCGGCTGCCGGTGCGGTTCGCTGCTGCGGTGGTGGTTTGATGAGGCTTGCCAGTCTGGTAGGCGGTTGATCGATTATCTACAGGAGTTTCTTCATGAGCAGAGAAGTCGTTGTACTAAGCGCGGTCCGTTCAGCCATTGGCACCTTCGGTGGTTCGCTCGCCAACATGGAGCCGCATGAGCTGGCCGGCACCGTGATGAAGGAGTCGATCGCCCGTTCCGGTGTCGACCCGCAGCAAATCACTTACGTGACGGTCGGCAATTGCATTCCGACCGATTCGCGCTTTGCCTATGTGGCCCGTGTTGCTTCGATTCAGGCGGGATTGTCGATGGATTCGGTAGCCATGGCGGTCAACCGTCTGTGTGCATCGGGTCTTCAGGGCATCGTGACGACGGCTCAGAACATCATGCTCGGCGACGCCGACTATGGTATCGGTGGCGGTGTCGAAGTCATGTCACGTGGTGCCTACATGCTGACGGCGATGCGTAGCGGTGCCCGCATGGGCGACACCAAGGCCATCGACATGATGGTCGCCACGCTCAACGACCCGTTCGGTGCGGGTCACATGGGCGTTACTGCGGAGAATCTCGCTACCAAGTGGCAAATTAGCCGTGAAGAGCAGGACGCCTTGTCAGCCGAATCGCATCGCCGTGCGGCCGCTGCCATCGCCGAGGGCCGCTTCAAATCGCAGATTGTTCCGATTGTCCTGAAAACCCGCAAGGGCGATGTCGTGTTCGAAACCGACGAGCATGTCAAACCGGCGACGACGATCGAAACCCTGGCCAAGATGAAACCGGCTTTCAGCAAGGACGGGACGGTAACCGCCGGCAATGCTTCCGGAATCAATGACGGAGCTGCCTTCATGGTGCTCACTGCTGCCGACGTCGCCGCCAGTGCTGGCCAGAAGCCGATTGCCCGTCTCGTTGCCTACGCCGTCGCCGGTGTGCCGAACGAAATCATGGGCGAAGGTCCGATCCCGGCGACCAAAGCGGTGCTCAAGAAGGCCGGCCTGACGCTCGATCAGATGGACGTCATCGAGTCCAACGAAGCCTTTGCCGCGCAAGCCATTGCGGTCAGCAAGGGCCTCGGTCTCGACCCGGTGAAAACCAACCCGAATGGTGGCGCGATCGCTCTCGGCCACCCGGTCGGTTGCTCGGGCGCTTTCATCGCGACGAAAGCAATCTACGAGTTGCAGCGTGTCGGCGGCAAGTATGCGCTGGTCACCATGTGCATCGGTGGCGGGCAGGGCATTGCGGTGATTTTCGAACGCGCCTGATCTTTACTGTCTGAGTAGGTCGTGTTAGCCCGCAGGGCGTAACCCGACCTTACCTGGACTCAAGGCCGGTAACTGCAGCCGGTGCGCAGCTTCTGCGGGTGTCGTGCCATGCGCGACGACGCCGAGCAGCGGCGCCGCCAGCCGTTGCTGCAGTGCCGCCAGGTTCTCGCTGAAACGGGACATTGCCGGATCGATGCGGTTGGCCACCCAGCCGGCCAGCGACAGGCCGCAGGCAGCGATCGCCTGCTGGGTCAGCAGCGCATGGTTGATGCACCCGAGGCGCATGCCGACGACGAGAATCACCGGCAAGCAGAGCCTCACAGCCAGATCGGCAGTGTCGCAGTCGACGCCGAGCGGCACACAGAAACCGCCGACTCCCTCGACGAGAACCACGTCGGCGAGGGTCTGCAGTTCGGCAAAAGACGCAGCGATGCGCGGCAGCTCGATGCACCGGCCTTCCTCTGCGGCGGCGATGTGCGGCGCGATCGCGGCACCGAATCCGTAGGGATTGACCAGCGAACGTGCAGGCTGGATTGACGAAGCCGCGAGCAGGCGTTCGACGTCCTCGTTAAGACCCTGCTCATCGAGGCCGGCGGCGACCGGCTTCATCGCCACTGCGCTCAGCCCGGCCTGGCGGCAGGCATGCAGTAGCGCGCAGGCGACAAAAGTTTTGCCGATCTCGGTATCGGTGCCGGTGATGAACCAGCCGCGTGGGTCTGTCATTTTCTGGCGTAAGCAAGAATCACGTCGTAACGCGCCGGCAGGCCGGCCGCTGTGCGGTGCGCTTCGTAGGCAATCTGCACCTGCTGCCAGGCGGCACGCCCGAGCAGGCCGCTACGCGCACCTTCGCCAACCGAGTTGGCGCCGATGTCCTTGACCGCGCGCAACAGGGTCTTCAGGTCGGGGTAGTGCAGGCTGATGGTCTCGCGGTGCAGGCGGATCTCGGAGAAGCCGGCACCCGCCAGCGCCGCTTCGATCGTCGCTGGTTCGCTGAAAGTCAGAGTATGGCGGTGGCAGTCGATGCGGCTGAAGGCCACGCGCAGTTCGTCGAAAGTGCCGGGACCGAGCGTGCTCAGCGCCAGTTGTCCGCCTGGGCGAAGGACGCGCCGCGCTTCCCGGAAAACCGGGCCGACCGCGCACCACTGCACGGTCAGGTTCGACCACCAAGCCGTATAACAGTCCGCCTGGCAGGGCAGGGCCTCGATGTCGGCAGCAAGGCAAAGGTCGGCATCCTGGCGTGCCCGGACCAGCATCGCCGGCGCGAAGTCTACCGCGGTGATCGTCGCGTCTGGCCAGCGGTTACGCAACAGGCGGGCGCCGTAGCCGGTACCGCAGCCGGCGTCGAGGATGCTGGTCGGTTCCGGAATGGGTGTAAAACCTGCCAGCAACGATTCGCAGACCTGGCGCTGCAGCACTGCAGCATCGTCATAGGAGGCTGCAGCGCGATCGAAGGATTCGCGGACACGCTGCCTAGGAGGCGGTGCGGGCATGGCAGAAATCGTCCAGCAGGGCTACGAAGCGATCGGGATCGGCAAGGAAGGGCGCGTGTGCGGTGCCGGCGAACACCTCCAGGCGGGCGTTCGGCATTCCTTTCGCCAGGGACTTTGCCGCTGCGAGCGGGTTGAGCGGGTCCTGGTCGCCGTGAATGAGCAGGCTCGGTGTCGCAATCTTCGGCAGCAGCAAACGCAGGTCGAGCTCCCGCAGCCAGTCGAGGCCGCGGCGCAGTGTTTCCGGGTCAGGCAGCCGGCCGGCGCGCAGGCCGGCGCGCAGCACGCGGCCAAGTGCTCGTGCCTGTTCGTCGCCCTGGTTCAGCAGTCCGACGAAACGCTGCAGGGTCTGTTCCGGTTGCTGCCGGATACTCACCGAGAAACTGTCGAGCAGTTCCGGTGCCTGTGCCTGCTGCCAGCCGTCGCGCTGGATGAAACTGGCGGTGGCGCCGACCAGCACCAGGGCGGCGACGCGTTGCGGTGCGAGCAGGGCGGCGCGCATGGCCAGCATGGCACCGAGTGACCAGCCACAGAGGATCACCGAATCGGGGAGTGCGTCGATCAGGTTCCGTGCAGTCTCCGTGAAATCCGCATCGCTGGCCGGTGACGGGCCGTAGCCGGGGAGATCGACGAGGTGCACCCGGCAGGATCGCGACAAGGGTACGAGCAGCGGCTGCCAGACGACGTTCCCGAGCCCCCAGCCGTGCACCAGCGCAAGCTCGGGATCCTTGCCGATGAGCATGGTCATGCCAACGCTCGCAAGGTGTCGACCAGCCGGGCCAGATCGGTCTCACGGTGGGCCGCGGTCAGCGACACGCGCAGACGCGCGCTTCCCCTGGGGACCGTCGGCGGTCGGATCGCCGGTACCCACAGGCCACGCTCGAAAAGCGCGCTGGCGACCCGCAGGGCATCATGGTTGTCGCCGATGATCACCGGCTGGATCGCCGTCGGAGAAGGCAGGAGCTGCCAGCGCGTATCGGCGAGTCCAGCGCGCAACTGTGCGACGAGTTGCCAGATATGCTGGCGACGGGCATCGCCGGCAGCGATCAGGTCGAGGCTGGCGGCCAGCGCACAGGCGATGATCGGGCTGCCGGCAGTGGTGAAGATGTAGCTTCGGGCACGCTGCTCCAGCCATTCGATCACTGTCGCGTCACCGGCAACGAAAGCGCCGGCAACGCCCGCTGCCTTGCCGAGGGTGCCCATATAGACCAGGCGCCTGGCCGGAGGAAGGTTGAAATGGTCAAGGCTGCCGCGTCCCTGCCGGCCGAGGACCCCGAAACCATGCGCGTCGTCGATCACCAGCCAGGTGTCGAAGCGCTCGGCGAGCGCCAGCAGGCCGGGCAGGGGGGCGAGATCGCCATCCATGCTGAACACCGCGTCGCTGAGGATCAGCTTGCGTCTGGCCGGACTCGCGGCGAGCAGGCGTTCGAGTGCTGCCAGATCGCCGTGCGGGTAGCGCTGGCTGTCGGCGCGCGAGAGCTGTACGGCGTCGATCAGGGAGGCGTGGTTGAGCCGGTCGGCGAACACCGCATCGTGACGCCCGACCAGCGCCGGAACGATCCCCAGGTTGGCCAGGTAGCCGGTCGAGAAGAGCAGGGTGCGTTCAGAACCGATAAACGCGGCGAGCTTCTCCTCGAGCACTGCGTGTGCGCCGAGATGGCCGCTGACCAGATGCGAAGCGCCGCTGCCGACGCCCCAGGTCCTGGCACCGGCGCAGGCGGCTTCGACCAGCGCCGGGTCATTGGCCAGGCCGAGGTAATCGTTGCTGCAGAAGCTGAGCAGTGAGCGACCATCAAGCCGGGCTACCGGTCCGCAAGGGCATTCGAGAGTCCGGCGATGGCGTTTCAGACCGTCACGCTGCAGGGTATCGAGTTCGCTTTGCAGTTCTTCCCAGATCATCTGCCGAGTGCAGCCTCGAGTGCAGCGTGGGCGCGATCCACGAGGAATGCGCATTGATCGCGGCTGATCACGTAGGGCGGCATGAAATAGACGGTATTGCCGATCGGTCGCAGCAGGATTTCGTTGGCCAGGGCCTGCCGGTAGAAGCGTTGTGAGAACTCCGGATCGTCGGTGTGCACGTCGAAGGCGGCGATCATGCCACGCTGGCGGAGGTGGCGCACCTGCGGGTGCCCGGCCAGCGCGGCCAGGCAGTGGCCGAGATGCTCGGCGAGGCTGCGATTGGCGTCGATCACCTGATCGTCAGCGAAAATGTCGAGGGTGGCCAGGGCCGCCCGGCAGGCCAGTGCGTTGCCGGTGTAGGAGTGCGAGTGGAGAAAGCCGCGGCTGGTTCGATCGTCATAAAAATCGGCGTAGACCGCATCGCTGGTCATCACGATCGACAGCGGCAGGTAGCCACCGGAGATGCCTTTCGACAGGCAGAGGAAGTCCGGCTGGATCGTCGCCTGCTGATGGGCAAAGAAGGTGCCGGTACGCCCACAACCGACGGCGATCTCGTCACAGATCAGATGCACCTGGTAGCGGTCGCAGAGGCCACGCGCCAGGCGCAGGTATTCCGGATCGTACATCGCCATGCCGCTGGCACATTGGATCAGCGGTTCGACGATCAGCGCGGCGATGCGCGGATGGTGTCGTTCGAGGTGGTTCTCGAGTGCGGCAGCCGCGCGGCGGGCGACCTCGACCGGAGTTTCCCCCGCCTCGGCGAAGCGGGCATCGGGCGTCGGCACGATGCCCGCCGGGCGGATCAGCGGCGCGTAGGCGTCCTTGAACAAGGCGACGTCGGTGACCGCAAGCGCACCGATGGTTTCGCCATGATAGCTGCCGGCCAGGCACAGGAATTCCTGCTTGTCCTGGCGACCGCGGTTCTGCCAGGAGTGGAAAGACATCTTGAGCGCAATTTCGGTCGCCGAAGCACCGTCGGAAGCATAGAAACAATGGCCGAGCATGCCGCCGGCGAGTGCCGACAGCCGCTCCGAAAGCTCGACCACCGGCCGGTGCGTGCAGCCGGCAAGGATGACATGTTCGAGTTCATCGAGCTGCTCGCGCAGCGCCGCATTGATGCGCGGATGGCAGTGGCCGAAGAGGTTGACCCACCACGAGCTGATGCCATCGAGGTAGCGCCGGCCGTCGAAGTCATACAGCCAGACCCCCTTGCCGCTGGCGATGGGAACCAGCGGCAGGGCCTCGGACGCATGCTGCTTCATCTGGGTACACGGATGCCAGACGGCATCGAGGCTGCGTTGCAGCAGATCGCGATTGCTCATCATCGGTTCAATGCAGGGTCTGCGATGGCACGTTGTTCTGCTCCGGCATCTCGGCGTGTACGGTATCGCCGTCGATATTCGGATAGAGCGGCGCACCACAATCGTCACAGAATTCGTAGGGAAACTGTTGGTCGAGCGCGACCACATCCTTGAGGCCGGATTTGCGCAAAGCGGTTTCGATCTCGCCGGCGACATCGGTGGTTTCATCCTCGATGCCCAGCAATGGCCAGACGACACCATGAAAAACCAGGTCACCGTCTTTCGGGCCGAAACCGATTCGGTATTCCTCCAGCCGTTTGTCATGGAAGCCGCCGATGACTGCACGCAGGCTCTCGGCGGGCTGCCCGAGGGTGGCCTGCAGAAACGCCACCGAAGCCTTCAGCGAATACGGGCGCGAAGCGCTGTCGGCCGCCCGGCAGGCGGCATGGTAGGCGTCAGCCAGCAGGGGTTCATAGGCACAGCCGGTAAGCAGGGCTTCGAAGCACGGTCCGCCCTGCTTCAACCATTCCTTGAGGGCACTCTCACGGCTGCTCTTGTCGGCCTCGTTCCAGCGAAAGAGGGGCTGACCACGGCGAACCGCCAGCGCACCGACGAGGTAACGGGTATCGGAAAGGAAGCGATTGGTTTCGGGCATGCCCGACGCGTCGATACCGAGGTCGCTGCCGGCCATCGCGGCGGTCCCCAGCCGTTGCATCAGTTGCCAGGTATCGGTGAAGCTGTGCGGCAGCTGATCCGGGCTATACAGATAATCGGCGAGGGCCAGCCGGGCACCCGCAGCAAAGACATGCGCGCCGAGGTGCACCTTCAGCGTCTGCAGGATGCTTCTCGGAATCGTCGCGGTGGGAATCGAAAAGCGCGACCAGGCCAGCAGCGGTGCTGTGAAGAGCAGGATGTCGAACTCCTGCCCGAGATGCGACAGCACGCATGACTCGGCGTGTGCCTCGATGGTGTCTGCAAGATCGTCATGCGCCATGGCATGTGCGTCGAACAGGCGGTCCAGCGAGCCGGTGAAGTCGTCCTCGGCACCGTCATGAAACAGCTTGTCGACGAGTGCGCCGAGACGGTTTTGCCAGAACAGGTCCTCAAGCTTGCTGCCGGATTCGGCAAGGCCGATGGCCAGACGGCTCAATTCGGTGGCGTCAGCCGAAATGCGCTTGCGGGAGGTAAAGCGGTTGCGTTTCATGGTTGGGAGTCTGCAGGACGGTCAATTCATCATTGTACCAAGCTGGCGGGCTTGACGTTGGCGCGCATGCATCTTCATCAGCAGTTCTAAATTTGAATCCGCTCCGCGATGGCCCGGTGCACGCGGGGTGAGGAGGCTGGCCCAAGGGCCTGGAGCATGAAGTCAAACAGGGTGGCCCAAGAGTCGAAGTTGAGAACCATAGGGGGAGTCTTCCAGTACGCTAAAAAAATCCTTCATAACACTATGGGCTTAATTTGGGACTGCTGTTGGATAAGGCTCACGCTTGACGGCCATGCATCGGCCGTCATACACTTCCCAGCGTCCGTTGGATTTCCTATCCTTCGATATTGCTTTTGCCGCCTGGTCAGCCGCTGTCTCTAAACCAAGTCAAAAAAAGGGGGGGGGGTCATGAATTTTGCGCGCGCATGCTTTGTGGTGGCGACGGTCATTGCCTGCAGCTCTGTCGTCGCGCTGCCGACGCAAGTCGACTCGATCAATGGCGCGGCGTCGCCCGCCGCGAGCACCGCCTGGTCAGCGGCGGAAGCCGGATGGTTGTATTCGCCGACCGAGTCCTACTCGTTGTCCGAGGTCAAGACGCGCTTTGCGTCGATCGATAGTCGTACCGTAGTGCTGGAGATTTGGGACGACTCCCCTTTGAACGGCGGTCATTTGCTCCGCAGCGCGTCGACCAGCCTCACCGGAGAGCCGTTCGAAACGTGGTCGTTCGCCGACCTGGATCTGCAGACAGGCGAAGACTATTTCGTCGGTTTTCGAAACATTTCCGGACTCGGCGTCAACTTCACAAGAGACGCGGGCGCGACCAACCTTGGCCGCTACTACTTCTCTTTCGACAATACGGGTGCCTATGAGAGGGAAGCCGTCTCATCGACCATTTCGGGAGCGCAGCCCATCCTGCGGTTTGCCGGAACGCGCGCCGTTCCGGAACCGGCGTCCAGCTTCTTGACGGCGCTCGCCCTGGCGCTCATGCTCGTCCAGGTGAGCAAACGGGCGACAAGCCGAACGCTCGCCGTTCACCGCCGCCTTCCATGATCGAGGCTCTCCGCCCAAGAACCCGGATCGCCGGGATGGCGTAGTCCGGCAGCCACCGCCGGCGCGGAGCGTCCGTTGCGGGAGGGAGGACGTAGCCCCGCGTTAACCAAAAATGGGAAATCCCCCGGCTCTGCTGGGGGACAGGAAAAGTTTGACATTTCAGGGAGTCCATCAGTATGGAGAATCCCGATGGACGAGTGCGAAAGCCTAAGCCACTCCAAGTGGGAGTGCAAATATCACGTAGTATTCATCCCGAAGTGCCGACGCTGTATGAGCAGCTGCGTCGTCACCTCGGGGAAGTGTTCTGCAAACTGGCTGAGAGGCTGTGAAAACTGCGATGAACGCAGACGCGACACGGTGCGATTCTCCCGGCCGTAGCACGGTTTTTCCGACCGTAGCGCCATGCGGGGTTGCTGGCTTGTCCAGACCGGGAGGCCCCGCCGCCTGCGTTACTTCGTGCGACTTTCCTCCTTTCTTGTGCGCCGCAACCTGCCAACACCTGGCGCTGCACCACCGTTGATGCCGGTTCGAGTACGGCCCCGCATCAAAGGCTAGCGCTGGCCATGCTTGCCCGTGTATTGTCTCAAACCATTCCCTGATGTCTCATTAGTTACACGGCAAAGTCTCACACCAACAGCTTTCCATCAACCTGGAAAACCGGCGGCAGGTTGACCAATCTTTAACTTTACATAATAAAAATTATACGAAATGTCTGATATCATAATTTCATGTTTGACAGATCGTAGGAATCAGGCGTCGCCAACTTGGTCCCGCCTGCTCGGTCCCAGCAGGAATCCGAACCTGACGGCAAACAGCGATTCAAAGCTTGACCGACGATCCGGTTTCTTACCACAATCTGGCTCTTCGTCCCTGAAAAGCTAGCCCCATGATTGATCAGACCGTTGACGACTTCAGCCTGCCCGCAACCGGTAGCCGGACCTTCACTCTCTCGGCTTGTCTGGGGAGCCCCGTCGTCCTGTATTTCTATCCCAAGGACAGCACGCCGGGATGTACCACCGAGGCACAGCAATTCCGTGACCTGTACCCGCAGTTCGTGGAGGCTGGCGCCCTGGTAGTCGGTGTGTCTCGTGACAGAGTCAAGTCACACGAGAACTTCAAAGCGAAGCAGAACCTGCCATTTGATCTGCTTTCCGACACCGAAGAATTGCTGTGCACCCGCTTCGCGGTCATCAAGATGAAGTCGATGTACGGTAAACAGGTTCGCGGCATCGAGCGCAGCACCTTTGTCATTGACGGCCAAGGCGTGCTGCGGTGCGAATGGCGCCGCGTCAAGGTGGCCGGCCACGCGCAGGAAGTTCTGGATTTCATCACCCGGCTCTGACATGAAACCCTTACCGGCCTGATCAGGAAAGCGCTCACATGGCCCGCAATACTGCAGCTGCCGCCGCACCAGGCAAGCTTTTCGTTCTCGACACCAATGTCCTGATGCACGACCCGACCTGCATTTACCGCTTCGAGGAGCACGATGTCTTCCTGCCGATGATGACCCTGGAAGAACTCGACAACCACAAGAAAGGCTTGTCGGAAATCGCCCGCAACGCTCGCCAGGTGACGCGCACTCTTGACGAGATCGTCAACAGCGTAGATGGGTCCATCGACCAAGGCATCCCGCTCCATGGACCTTCCCGCAAACTCGCCAGCGGCCGCCTTTTCCTGCAGACCGAGGCAATCACCGGCGGGTTGCCGGCGGGATTGCCAACGGCCAGAGTCGACAACCAGATTCTGGCCGTCGTCATCGATCTGCAACGCCGACATCCCGAACGTCCGGTCATCCTCGTCTCCAAGGACATCAATATGCGCATCAAGGCCCGTGTCCTCGGGCTCTCGGCGCAGGATTACTTCAACGACAAGGTACTCGAGGACACCGACCTCCTGTATACGGGAATGCGCGAGCTGCCCTCTGATTTCTGGGAGGTCTATGGCCAGGACATCGAGTCCCGGAAGAAGGACGGTCGTACGCTGTACCGCCTCAAAGGGTCATTCTGCGCGCACCTGCTGGTCAATCAGTTCCTCTTTCAGGAAGGAGAAAAACCGCTCTATGCCATCGTCCGCGAAATCTCCGGATCGACCGCCGAAATCCAGACGCTGACCGATTATACGCACACCAAGAACAATGTCTGGGGCATCACGGCGCGCAACCGCGAACAGAATTTTGCGCTCAATCTGCTGATGAACCCGGAAGTCGATTTCATCACCCTGCTCGGCCAGGCCGGCACCGGCAAGACGCTGCTCACCCTGGCTGCCGGTCTTACGCAGGTGCTCGAAGGAAGGCGCTACAGCGAGATCATCATGACCCGTGTCACTGTTCCCGTTGGCGAGGACATCGGTTTTCTGCCAGGGACCGAGGAAGAAAAGATGGGGCCGTGGATGGGTGCTCTCGAAGATAACCTTGAAGTCCTCAACAAGAGCGATGACGATGCCGGCGACTGGGGCCGTGCGGCGACCCGTGACCTGGTTCGCAACCGGATCAAGATCAAATCGCTCAATTTCATGCGTGGCCGCACCTTCCTCAACAAGTTCCTGATCATCGACGAGGCGCAAAACCTGACGCCGAAGCAGATGAAAACCCTGATCACGCGTGCCGGACCAGGCACCAAGGTGATTTGCCTCGGCAACATTGCACAGATCGATACGCCTTACCTGACCGAAGGCAGTTCCGGGTTGACCTACGTCGTCGACCGCTTCAAGGGCTGGCAGCACGCCGGTCATATCACCCTGCAGCGAGGCGAGCGTTCCCGCCTCGCTGACTACGCTGCTGAAGTGTTATAATTTTTTTGGACATCAACGGGGCCGTGTCTGGTGACACGGCCCGGTCGTTTTTGGCCATCGATCCATGCTGCCGGCTCCGAGCGTAAGGATCCTGTGCTTACTGGAGAGTCGATTGAAACGACGCAATTTCCTTGCCGCTTCTGCGCTTCTTTCGCTATTGGCCCCTTCGTCGGTGCTTGCCGCCAACAAAAAGAAGGCGGCTGCTCAGGATGCTGCCAAACCGGCAGCCAAGTCGACAGCCAAGCCTGCCGGCAAAACCGGCAGTAGAGATACCACCAGAACCAGCGGCAGCAGAGACAGCACAAGAGCCCGGCACAGCTACCGGCGGCCGGTCGTTGAAAAACCATCCACCCCTCCGGCTCTGGCGTCTAGCCCAGCACCGACCGCCGCAGTCGAACAGCGCAACGCCATCAGTCTGCCCGATGAGCCGCAGCCCAACTGGCGGACCTACGAGATTACTTCGCAGATCACGCTCAACCAGGTCAAAGGCAAACTGCGATTGTGGCTCCCACTGGCTCAGTACAAGGACACTTCCTGGCAACGCTCGCTGGGTCACTTCTGGCGAGGCAACTTCGACAGTGCCGGAATCTACCGTGATCCGGTGGCCGATATGGAGGTGTTCTACGCGGACTGGAAAGAGAGCAGTCCGACACCGCAATTACAGATCAACAGTCAGGTGGCCAAGCTCGACCGTCACTTCGACATCACCCGCCGCGGCAGCGCCGCCGAACGCAGCGAAGTGCTTCGGCGCTGTCTGCAATCGAGCAATCTGGTTCCGATCGATGGACTCGTGCGCCGCACTGCCGAGCGCGCCATTGGCCGAATCAAGGATCCGGTTGCCCAGGGTAAGGCGATCTACGATTGGGTGGTCGAAAACACATCATTTGATCCAGCCCAGAGCGGCATTGGCAGAGGCGATGTCGAGGCCATGCTCGACAGTGGCCAGTTGAGCGGCAAGAGTGCCGACATCGCCCTGCTCTTCGTCGGCCTGTGTCGATCGATCGGAATTCCCGCGCGCCCGGTCTTCGGGCTGCGCGTCGACAGTTCGCGGCTGTTTGCGGGCCTCGGCGCAACCGGCAACCTGCGCACTGTGCAGCATTGTCGGGCCGAATTCTACACGCCAGGCTATGGCTGGATTCCGGTCGACCCCGGTGATGTGCGCAAGGCCATTCACGACGAACACCTGGGCAATGGCGATGCGAAACTGGTCGTCCTCAGGAAGCTGCTGTTCGGTTTCTGGGAGATGAACTGGATTGCCTACAACGCTGCCCAGGATGTCAGTCTCCGAGGCGCCAGCGGCGGCGGGCCCCTGCCCTTCCTGGTCCTGCCGCAGGCGGAGGCTGCCGGTGTCCGCTTCGACAGCACCGACGTTCAGCGCTTTGTCTACACGGTCAACGCCAGCCGCGTCGAAGGCTGACATCTGCCTGTGCTCAATACGATCCCGGCTTGGCGAAACTCTCGAAGCGCGTGTACTCGCCCAGGAAGGTCAGGCGGGTGGTACCGATCGGGCCGTTACGCTGCTTGCCGATGATGATCTCGGCAACCCCCTTGTCGGGCGTGTCCGGGTTATACACCTCGTCGCGGTAAATGAACATGATGATGTCGGCGTCCTGTTCGATGGCGCCCGATTCGCGCAGGTCGGACATCACCGGGCGCTTGTTCGGCCGTTGTTCGAGCGAGCGGTTGAGTTGCGAGAGCGCCATCAGGGGAACGCCCAACTCCTTTGCCAGTCCTTTCAGCGATCGCGAAATCTCCGAGATCTCGGTCGCCCGGTTCTCGCCATGCGAAGTGGCGGACATCAATTGCAGGTAGTCGATGACGATCAGCCCGAGCTTGCCACACTGGCGATGCAGACGGCGCGCGCGCGCGCGCAGATCGATCGGGTTGAGCGCCGGCGTCTCGTCGATATAGATCGGCGCCTCGTGCATCTTGCCCAGCGCAAAGGACAGCCTCGACCACTCGTCGTCATTGAGACGACCGGTACGGACGCGATGGGCATCGAGCCGACCGACCGATGACAGCATGCGCATGGCGAGTTGCGTACCGCCCATTTCCATCGAGAATATGGCGACCGGCAGACCCACTTCAATCGCTACATGCTCGGCAATATTGAGCGCAAACGAAGTTTTTCCCATCGACGGGCGGCCGGCAACGATCAGCAGATCGCCGCCCTGCAGGCCCGAAGTCTTCGAGTCGAGATCGTGATAGCCGGTCGGCACGCCGGTGATGTCCGAAGGATTGTCGCGGTCGTGCAGCTCCTGGATGCGCTCGACCACCTGCGTCAGCAGCGGGTTGATATGCACGAAGCCGGACTGGTGGCGAAAACCGCCTTCGGCAATCGCAAAGACCCTTGCTTCGGCCTCGTCGAGCAGGGTTTTCGGGTCGCGACCGAGCGGATTGAGCGCACTGCCGGCGATTTCGTCGCCGGCAGTCACCAGTTGCCGCAGAATCGCCCGTTCACGGACGATCTCGGCATAGCGCCGGATGTTCGCCGCCGACGGCGTGTTCGCCGCCAGTTCGCCAAGGTAGGCCAGCCCGCCGGTGGCGTCGCCCTCCCCCGCCTGGTCGAGGCTTTCAGCAACCGTCACCGCATCGGCGGGTTTGCCTCGTTCTAGGAGCTTGGAAATCTGGCGGTAAATGCGCCGATGTTCATCGCGATAAAAATCACTTTCGCTGATCACGTCGGCGATCTTGTCGAAGGCCGCGTTATCGAGCATCAAGCCGCCGAGCACCGATTGCTCGGCCTCCAGCGAATGCGGCGGCACGCGCAGTTCAGACAGTGCCGGGTCCGTCTGCGGGCTCCGTTCTCGCCGTGCGCCGCGACTGCCGAAGCGTTGCCCGCTATCGGAATTGGATGAATCGAAGGACTTGACCATGAAATATCCGCGGAGGGAACAAGCAAGGCGGAGAGTTTAATGTGAAAGCCGCGCCAGCGACTCACGAATCTCTGATGATAAGCGTTGACCGGCGCCGTGACGACGCACGCGAAACAGCGCTCGGCGTGGGTGAATATCTGCGGGAAGTTTTAACCCCATTCCCGTGCGTCGTCCGTTTACCCATCTGAACCCTCCACGAAAGGACCGCCATGTATCGAACCCTTGTCGTTTACCTGACCACTGCCGTGCTGACCGCCCTCTGCCTGCCAGTGGCAACGGCCACCACGGCCAATCCAATTGCACCACGCAAGACGCTCAGCGCCTTTGCCAACGAGCAGGAACTTGCCGGTCTCTTCAAACGCTGGGCTGACGAGGCGCAGCGTCGCCGCGACGAGCAGCAACGAAAGCGTGCCGACAAGTCCGTGGGCCAGCTCGCTCAACCCTCCTCCGCACCCGCGGCCGCACCTGCGGCAGTGGCCAAGGAGAGCGCCGCCGGCAAAAACGAATCGGTCACCAACGTCCAGCATGCAGGTGTCGATGAAGGTGGCATCGTCAAGTTGCACGGCGACCACCTGGTGATCCTGCGCCGTGGCCGCCTGTTCACGGTCCGCATCGGCGCGCAGGATCTGCGCCCCGTCGCCGCCATCGACGCTTTCGGCAGCGATGTCGATCCAGGTGGCGCCTGGTACGACGAGATGCTGATTTCCGGCAACACGATCGTCGTCATCGGCTACAGTTACGCGCGCGGTGGCACCGAGGTCGGCGTCTTCGACATTTCGCGCGCTGGGCAGCTCGCCTATCGCGCGACCTATCACCTGCGCTCCAATGACTACTATTCTTCCCGCAACTATGCGAGCCGGCTGATCGGCAGCAAATTGATCGTCTATTCGCCGCATGTTCTCAGCCCATGGGGCGACCCCTGGGCAGCCTTCCCGGCGATGCGCCGCTGGCGCTCGGGAGCGCTGCCGGCGGACTTCCGGCGCATCGCGCCGGCAACGCGGGTCTACCGCAGCGACGAGCCGCTCGACCCCTTCGCCGGCGTCGCCCTGCACAGTGTCTCGATCTGCGACCTCGCCAGGCCGGAGATGGATTGCCAGAGTACCGCCGTTCTCGGGCCGCCAGGGCGCGTCTTCTACGTCTCGCCGAATGCGGTATTCGTCTGGACGACGGCCGAGCAGCGTGGTGCGCCGGCTTCGTCGGTGTTCCGCATCCCGCTCGACGGATCGGCACCGAGTGCTCTGAAGACGGCCGGCAGCCCGATCGACCAGTTCTCGTTCCACGAAGACGACGGCGGCGTGCTGAATGTGCTGCTGCGTGCCAACGGCCGCGGCGACGGCATGTGGGCAGGCGAAGTCAATGCCGGCGA
>NZ_JDSS02000024.1:170590-173037 GCF_000584955.1 Candidatus Accumulibacter vicinus | reverse complement strand
TACGTGTTGCAGAGTCGCTACATCGGCCCGTATCTGCTGTACGGCGCGGGTACCGGCTGGCACTCGCCGCAGACGACGACGCAATCACAGGTGTACGCGGTGCGCTACGCGCAGGGTGAGGTCTACGAACTACCGTTGCCACACTCGGTCGACCGTGTCGAGGCACTTGGCAGCAATGCCCTCGTCGTTGGCAGCGACGGCAGGGACCTGCATCTGACCAGTGTACGGCTGACCTCCCTGCCGGTGACGGTTGGCCGGTACACACGCAAGGACGCCGCGCAGGGTGAAACGCGTAGTCATGGCTTCTTCTATCGATCCGAGGGCGAATTCGACGGTCTGCTTGGTCTGCCAATCGTCGGCGGTGGCGAGCCCGGCGCACGCCAACTGCGCACGCCATCGGCAGCCCTGCTCTTTCTGCGCAATCACGCCCTGGCACTGAGCGAACTCGGCACGCTGACCGCGCAACCCTCGGCAAGCGACCAAAGCGACGGCTGCCGCGCTTCGTGCGTCGACTGGTACGGCAATTCGCGACCGCTGTTCGTGCGCGGCCGGGTATTTGCCCTGATGGGCTACGAGATCGTCGAGGGAAAGGTGGACGCCAAGCATATTATGGAGACGCGGCGTGTGAACTTCGCGCCAGCGGTGTTACAGGTGACCCGATAGGGCAGCGCGGGCCCCGGAATTCTGGACCAATTGCCGCCCGATATCAAAAAATGGCGCTGACGACGCGTCCGATCAGCAAACCTGCGACGATCAGGCAGAGAACGGCAAAGCTCTGCTGCAGGCGTCTGCCGGCGAAGCGCGTGGCAAGAGTACGGCCGAGCAGCAGACCAGCGATCGCGCCACCGACGAAAGGCAGCGCCAGGGGCCAGACGATGCTGCCGCCCGCCGCAGCCGCCGCGATGCCACCGACCGAAACCAGCGTCATGACGCCGAGGGAGGTGGCGATGACGCTCGCGGCCGACAGATCGGAGTAGCGGGTAAGCGCGGGGACGATGACGAAGCCACCGCCGACGCCCAGCAAACCGCTGAGCAGACCGCTCAGCAGGCCGGTTCCGCCAAGCGCGCGGGCACAAGGCAGATGCCAGTCGAATCGTCCGACATCCGGGTTCAGCCGGCACGGTTGGGGCTTGCTGGTCGACCCGCCAACCTCCGGCTGTGGGCGGGCGCGCCGCAGCGCTCGCCAGCCCGTCCAGCCGAGCAGCAGGGCAAAGGCCAGCGTCAGCGGCTGATTCGGGATGTGCCGGGCGAGAAAGACTCCTGCCGGCACCGTGAGCAGCCCACAGGCGCCGATCAGCGCCGCGGCGCGGTAGCGCAGGATTCCCTGGCGCAGGCCGAGCAGGGAACCAAGCCCGGCGGCCAGGCCGACAGCCAGCAGACCGATCGGAGCGGCCTGCTGAATGGGCAGACCAAGCCCGAAGACCAGCAGCGGTACGCCAATGATGCCACCACCGGCGCCGGTCAGGGCAAGGATCAGCCCGACAGCGGCACCAAGCAGCGGGGCCATGATTGCCGGGTCGCTCAGCATCGGCATCGTCGGCTCAGATCGTGTTGAGCGGGATCTTCAGGTAACGCATCCCGTTCTCCTCCGGTTCGGGCAACCTGCCGCAGCGCATGTTTACCTGCACGGCGGGAAGCAGCAGTACCGGCACCGCCAGCGTCGCATCGCGCCGCCGCCGCAGGTCAACGAATTCCTCCTCACTGACACCGTCGCGCACGTGAATGTTGCTGCGACGCTGTTCGCCCACGGTGCTGACAAAGGAGTGTGGCCGCTCGCCCGGCGGGTAGTCGTGGCAGAGATAGAGTCGGGTGCTTGCCGGCAGCGCGAGCAGGCGGCGCAGCGAACGATAGAGGGTGCGCGCGTCGCCACCGGGGAAGTCGCAACGGGCGGTGCCGGTATCGGGCATGAACAGGGTGTCGCCGACAAACACCGCCTGCTCGTCACCGTCGGTGAACAGATAACTGGCGCAGGCGGGGGTGTGGCCGGGGGTGTGCATGACCGTGATGCTCAGGCTGCCGACCGTGATCGTCTCGCCATCGGCAAGGAGATGGTCGAACTGGCTGCCGTCGGTGGCGAAACCCGGTCCGGCGTTGAAAAACTTGCCGAATACGCCCTGCACGACAGTCACCTGCCGGCTGATCGCTGTCCGGCCGCCGAGCTTTTCCTGGAGGTAGGAGGCCGCCGAGAGGTGATCGGCATGGACGTGCGTCTCGAGAATCCACTCGACGCGGGCACCGGTCTCGGCGACGCGGCTGATCAGCCGGTCAGCATTGTCGGTGCCGATTCGTGCCGCCTGCGGGTTGTAATCGAGCACGCTGTCGACGACGACGCAGCGCGTTCGGTCAGTATCGAAGACGAGGTAACTGTTGCTGCCCGTCGCCGGATCAAAAAAAGCTTCAATGTACATCGCGGTATCTCCCTGATGAGCGGCTGGCCGCCGCAACCA
>NZ_JDSS02000024.1:159377-170580 GCF_000584955.1 Candidatus Accumulibacter vicinus | reverse complement strand
ACCCCCCCCCTCACAACAGATCCGCCTGTGCCGCCATGACGACGCCGCGAGAGTGCCGGGCGGCTCCTCGTTGAACGGTCATGAATTACCCAGCTTACGGGGTAGTAATGCGCTTCTTTCGAGACGGTCCTCGAGTTCGCCGATACTTGCGGCGAGACTGTTTCCTGACTGCTCGACGGCGAGAAACAGTTCCTTTTCAAGCCGATCGAGTCTGTCCAGAACAGCCTGATGATCTGTTGCCGACGACGATCTGGCGTCGCGGTTGCCCCCCAGTTTCTGTAATTCGGCCTCAAGAAAGTTGTGCAGTTCGGTGAAGCGTGAGGCCTCCGCTTTGTCAGCCAGTTCGCGGTTGACCTGTAGTTCCTGGGCGTGACGCCGGGAATCGAATATCGCCGAGGCTTGCATGTAAACAACGAACACGAGGAAGAAAACGGTGAGAAACCCCACCACGCCGAGCATGACCACTCCCAGTGGGGCTTGCACTTCGGTAATTCCCAAGGAAAGCGTCGTCGGGGTGATGAAGACGTTCCAGTTGAGCAGAGAAAATGCCGCGATGGTGCCGAGGATAAGCAATAGAAAAATGGTCCGAAGCTTCATGAGATGAGCACTCCTTGATGGGTTGCCAGAAACAGGTCAGGCGCGGCATTGCAGAAATACCATTAGTATCGCAGGCCTGCTGATCGCTTGCCAGCTACCTCGGGGCGACTTGCTCCGGGTGCGGGCGCGACCGGACATGCCACGACACACCCACGCCAGCGAGACCGACATCCGGGGCTACGTCAGTTAGACGTTGAACAGAAAATTCAATACATCACCGTCCTTAATCACGTACTCTTTGCCTTCGGCACGCATCTTGCCGGCCTCCTTCGCTCCCTGCTCGCCCTTGCAGGCGAGGAAGTCAGCCAGCGCGATCGTTTGCGCGCGGATGAAGCCTCTTTCGAAGTCGGTGTGAATGACTCCGGCGGCCTGCGGGGCGGTATCGCCGACGTGAATGGTCCAGGCCCGCACCTCCTTGACGCCGGCCGTGAAGTAGGTCTGCAGACCGAGCAACTGGTAGGCTGCGCGGATCAGGCGGTTCAGCCCGGGTTCTTCGAGCCCGAGATCGGCCAGAAAAATCGCCTTGTCTTCGTCATCGAGGTCGGCGAGTTCGGCTTCGATCTTGGCGCACAGAACAATCACCGGCGCACCTTCGATGGCCGCATGTGCACGCAGGTGGTCGAGGTGCGGGTTGTTCAGAAAACCGTCTTCCAGAACGTTGCCGACATACATCGTCGGCTTGATGGTCAGCAGGCACAGCGGTTTGAGCAGGGCCTTTTCGTCAGTGGCGAGAGTCAGCGTGCGCGCTGGTTTGCCGTCGTTGAGATGCGGCAGCAGACGTTCGAGAACGCCGACCAGTTTCTGCGCTTCCTTGTCGCCGGCACGTGCTTTCTTGATCTCGCGATTGAGCGTGCGTTCGACGGATGCGAGGTCGGCGAGAGCCAGTTCGGTCAGGATGGTTTCGATGTCCGACAACGGATCAACGCGCCCCGAGACATGCACGACATTGTCGTCGTCGAAGCAGCGGATGACACTGACGATGGCATCGGTTTCGCGGATATTGGCCAGGAACTGGTTACCCAGGCCTTCACCCTTCGAAGCGCCGGCAACCAGGCCGGCAATATCGACAAACTCGACGATCGCCGGCTGGATGCGTTGTGGTCTGACGATCGCCGCGATCTGCTGCAGGCGCGGATCGGGCACTTCGACAATCCCGACATTGGGTTCGATGGTGCAGAAGGGGTAGTTCTCGGCGGCGATTCCCGCCTTGGTCAGGGCATTGAAGAGGGTGGATTTGCCGACATTCGGCAGACCGACGATACCGCACTGGAGGCTCATTGGGATTCCGATATTAAATGGTCTTGAGATGCAGTTGCCGTTGCGCGGTCGCATAGTCGCCGGTGGCGAGCAGGGGCCAGGCCGTCAGGCAGCGATCGATGGCCGTGTCGATCAGTTCCTGCTCTTCACGTCGTGGTGCCTTGAGGACGTAGTTGACGACCTCAGCGCGCTCGCCGGGATGCCCGATTCCCAGTCGCAGTCGCCAGAAATCCGGGCTGGCGAGGCGGGCCTGGATGTCTTTGAGGCCGTTGTGCCCGCCGTTGCCGCCGCCCTGTTTGAGGCGGATACTGCCGGGCGGCAAGTCGAGGTCATCGTGTACGACCAGTGTCTCGTCATCGGCGATCTTGTAGAAACGGGCCAGTCCGGCTACCGCCTGACCGGAGAGGTTCATATAGGTCATCGGCTGTAACAGCCACAACTCGCCGATGCGGGCAACGCGGCCAAGGAACCGGCCCTGCGGCGTCAGCGGTGCCTGCAAGCGCCGCGCCAACTGGTCGACGAACCAGAAACCGACATTGTGCCGGTTATCTTCGTACTCCTTGCCGGGGTTGCCGAGGCCGACGATCAGGCGGGGTGGTGGCATGCGATGGATTGCCCAAGCCGCCGCGGGTACTGGGTACCGGACGGCGGCCGGGATGGGGTGCGGGTTTAGCCGGCAGTCGCTGCGCCCTCGGCTGTATCGGAGTCGTCACCACCCTTCTTGGCCGGGATCGACACCAGCACGTAATCCTCGCCATGCAGGGCCGGGGTGACGCCCGCCGGGAGAACCAGCTCGGAAGCATGGATCGAGTGACCAGACTGGAGGTTCTGCAGGTCGACTTCGATAAACGCCGGCAGATCCTGCGGCAGGCAGATCACTTCGATGTCGTTGTGGACGTGCGCGACGTGACCGCCACTGATCTTGACTCCCGGCGCGATGTCGGCGTTGATGAAGTGCAGCGGTACACGCTGGTGGATGGCATGGGCCATGTCGACCCGCTGAAAGTCCACATGCAGGACCAGTGGCTTCCAGGGGTGCATCTGCGAGTCACGCAGCACGACACTTTCGATGCGGCCATCGATGTTCAGCGTCAGAACGGAAGAATGGAATGCTTCCTTGCGCAGGTTGAGCAGAATTTCGTTGTGATCGAGGTCGATCAACTGCGGTGCCGCCGAGCCTCCGTAAACGATCGCCGGTACGCGATTCTGGCGACGCAGGCGGCGGCTCGCTCCGGACCCCTGCAGGGTGCGCTTGCGCGCTTCAAATTCAAACTTCATGGACAGCTCCTGATGTGATACAAACCCCGCCCGCGACCAGGCGGGGGGTTGAAAAATTGATTGCTACGGCGGCGCAGAGCGCCTTACTCGATGAAGAGCGAGGAAACGGAATCCTCGTTGCTGATCCGGCGAATCGTTTCGGCCATCACCTCGGCTACCGAAAGCTGGCGAATGCGCGGCGAACTGAGCGCGTCCAGGCTGAGCGGAATGGTGTCGGTGACGACCAGTTCGTCGAGATCGGAGTGATTGATTCGATCGACGGCATGGCCCGAAAGTACCGGATGGACGCAGTAGGAAAGGACCTGCCTGGCGCCATGTTGTTTGAGCGCGGTCGCCGCCTTGCACAAGGTTCCGGCGGTGTCGACCAGGTCGTCCATGATCACGCAGGTGCGCCCCTCGACATCGCCGATGATGTTCATTACCTCGGACACATTGGCCTTCGGACGACGCTTGTCGATGATCGCCAGGTCGCATTCGAGACGTTTGGCCAGCGCCCGCGCCCGGACGACTCCGCCGACGTCGGGCGAGACGACCATCAGATGATCGAAATTCTTCTTCCAGACGTCGCCGAGCATGATCGGCAGCGAGTAGATGTTGTCGACAGGGATGTTGAAGAAGCCCTGGATCTGCTCGGTATGCAGGTCCATGGTCAGCACCCGGTGGACTCCCGCAGCCGTCAGCAGGTCGGCAACCAGCTTGGCGGCGATCGGAACGCGCGCCGAGCGTACGCGGCGATCCTGGCGAGCGTAGCCAAAATAGGGGATGGCGGCGGTGATTCGGGCGGCCGAGGCGCGCTTGAGCGCGTCGGTCATGACCAGCAGCTCCATCAGATTCTCATTGGTCGGCGCACAGGTCGATTGCAGGATGAACACGTCCATGCCGCGCACATGTTCCTGGATTTCGACACTGATCTCGCCGTCGGAAAAACGACCGACGTGGGCGCGGCCAAGAGAGATGTTGAGACGCTTGACGACATCGGCAGCCAGTGCCGGGTTAGCGTTGCCGGTAAATACCATCAGGCTGTCGTAGGCCATGCTGCGCTTCCCGTGGCGCGCGAACGAAGTCTCGGCGCCGTATAAAGCAAGACGGGCAGCCAACACCGCCTGCCCGCTTTGACAGAAATGAAATGGCTGGGGAGGAAGGATTCGAACCTTCGAGTGCCGGAATCAAAATCCGGTGCCTTAACCAACTTGGCCACTCCCCAGCGATCGCTCGCATCGCGCATGGATTGCGAACGAGGCGCGGATTATACCGGGGATTCTTCAGCAAGCACAAGTGTGATCAAGGCGCAGGCGCTCGGTCGCGGCCGTGGCCTCAACTCGCCAGTTCGCACAGGGGATGCCGGTCCAGGCCCGTTGCCAGCCAGCCACGCATCGTCCTGGGCAATTGCCGTAGGGCGTCCTCGGCCTGTTCGCGGCTTGTGAACTCGGCGAAAACGCAGGCACCAGAACCACTCATGCGCGCAGGGGTGGATACTGACAAGGCCACGAGATGCTCGGCAATGGCCGGAAAGCGGGCACAGGCCACGGCTTCCAGGTCGTTGCCACCGAAGCCGGGACGCCATGATGCCGGGTCGATTGCGAGCGAATCGCGTTTGAGTTCCGGTGCGCCAAAAATGGCCGCAGTCGGCACCTGCAGCGGCGGTTCGAGGACCACATACCAGCGCGGCGGCAGTTCGACCGCCAGCAGGGTTTCGCCGATGCCTTCGGCAAAAGCGTTGCGTCCGAAAACGAAGACCGGCACGTCGGCGCCGAGAGCGAGGCCGATTTCCTGCAGGTGCCGGCGCGGCAAATGCAGTTTCCAGAGGTGGTTGAGCGCCAGCAGGACTGTCGCCGCATCCGAGCTGCCGCCGCCGAGACCGCCACCGAGCGGCAGGTGCTTTTCGATACTGATGTTGACGCCGGTCGGGCAATGGGTTTCAGCCTGGAGCAGGCGGGCGGCGCGAACGCTCAGTTCCTGATCAGGGGCCATGCCTGCAAGGGGTGTTGCCAGACGCACCAAGCCATCGGCACGTGGCGAGAAACGCAGCCGGTCACCATGGCCGAGGAAGCGAAATACTGTCTGCAGCAGGTGATAGCCATCGGCACGGCGGCCAACGACATGCAGGAAGAGATTGAGTTTGGCGGGCGCCGGATAAATGCTTTGCCAGTCCCAGGACTGGTGGCTGGAAGTCATTGAGCGCAGGCCTTGGCAGGCAGCGCAGTCGGCAACATCTGCCACTCCTCGATGCGCAGGCGGAGTTCAAAGCCGTCCTCGCGCTCGACAAACAAGCGGCCGGGGAGGGCCTGTGGGTCGTCATTGTCGTACTCATAATCAATCCGCCAGTCCTCGTACCGCAGGCGCAGCGGGCGGCCGAGGGTGTCCAGTGCCAGGCGGCCACCGTCAGGATTGCAGCCACGCAGCCAGTCAGGCAGTCTGCTCAAGGGTAAGGGGTAAGCCAGGAGCGACTGCAGCAGCTGATCGGCAGTCGCTGCCGTATGCGAATTGCCATCGCTACCAGTCAGGCGTGCGCCCGCGGCATCGCTGACGATCTCGGCCAGGCCTTGCCCGAGCGGCGAGGACAACAGCAACTCGTCGCGGTCGCCGTCATGACGCCAATACAGGCGACCAGGGTAGTTCTTCCCTTCCTGGCGCAGCGCAAAGCGGCCGGTCAGCGAGAAGCCCTGCAGGCGGTCTCGTGCGATGGTGACCGTTGGGCGTGCGCTGGCCGCCGGTCCCAGGGCGGAGCAGGCACCCAGACCGAGCACGCCGACCCCGATCAATGGTGCGATCAGGATTGCACGGCTGCATCGGATCAGGCCAAGCTGCGGGCGTTTTCCGGTCAGGGCAGGAACCTCCTGATCGCTTCCTTCAGCACCTCGTTTTCCGGGTCCTTTTTGTGCGCCTCGCGCAGGGTCCGCTGGGCTTCATCCTTGCGACCGAGCATCCACAGCACTTCCCCGGTGTGTGCCGCGATCTCGGGGTCGGGGCGCAGAGCCAGGGCGCGTTGCAGGAGAGCCAGTGCGCCTTCGAGATCGTTTTGCCGATAAAGAACCCAGGCCATGCTGTCGAGGATGAAAGGGTCATTGGGCGCCAGTTGCAGAGCCTTTTCGATGAGCCGCCGGGCTTCAGGCAGCCGTATGTTGCGATCGGCGTAGGCGTAACCGAGTGCGTTGTAGGCTTGTGCATTCTCCGGCTGCAGTTCAAGCAGTTTGCGCAGGCGGCTTTCCATGATTTCCAGGCGTCCGAGTTTCTCGGCCAGCAGCGCCGACTCATAGAGCAACTCGGGCTGCTCCGGCTGCGTACCCAGCTCCTGGTCGAGCAGGGCAAGCGCCATCTCGGTCTGCTTCGCATCGCGCAGCAAGGCGGCCTCGGCAATGGATAACTGGACGCGTGACGACGGGTTCCGGGCTGCCGCATCGCGAAGCTGGCGTCTCGCCTCATCGAGCTTGCCCTGATTGTTGAGGATGCCGGCGCTGCGAATCTGCGCCGGAAGATAGTGCTCGCCCGGTCCAACCTGTCGGTAATCGGCCAATGCCTCGTCAGCACGCTTGCCTTCTTCGGCAAGCTGACCGAGGTAAAAGTAGGCTGCGCTCTTGTCCGGGATGTCGAGCGTCACCAGGTGTTTGAGTTGCGTCTCGGCAAGTGTTCTGTCGTTTTCCTGCAGAGCCAGGATGGCCACCGGAAAAACCACATCCGGGTTGTTCGGGTTGGCGAGCAGCAAGCGCTCAAACTGCGCTTTGGCTTCGCCATAACGCTTCTCGCCGACCAGCGCGCGCGCGAGGTACAGTTGTACCTCGCGTGCTTGCGGATGACGTTCGACAAAGCGTTGCAGTGAAGCAATGGCCTCGGTGGATGATTGCTGGGCGATCAGCTGTGCTTCCAGCAGGACCCCCGCTTCCCAGTCCGGGCGCAACTCGAGCGCACGTCGCGTTTCGACGAGTGCGCGGGTGTGGTCACCGGCTGCGCTGGCAGCCACGGCGATGGCGTAATGCGCCTCGGGCCGGTCCAGGAATGGCGCGCAGACCTTGATGATCAACTGCAGGACTGCCTGGCGATCCTGGTTGCGGGCAAACATCCGGTTCAGCGCCAACAGGTTGCCCGGCAGCGCTTCCTTGTCGGCCTCCAGCATCTGGATCAATTGCGGGGCCAGGCCATCGAACTGGTTGGACATGATCATGACACCGACCAGCACTTGTTGGGCACGCTTCGAGGCAGGCTCGACCTGCAACCACAAGCGTGCGAGGTCGAGAATCAGATCGTAACGACGCGCGTATCCAGCCACCTCAGTCGCCCTTGCCAGAATGGCCGGGTCGCGGGTGCGCACGGCCAGGTCGGCATAGGCCTGGCTGGCAAATTCGGCTTTGCCTCGCTTCAGGGCCACTTCGGCGAGCAGGACCTGATAGACCACCTGCACGCTGAGCTCCTTGTACTCCTGATCGTCAGAGCGTGGCGCGATGGTCTCCGGGGTACTGCGCTTGAACTCACGCCCTGTCGATTTGCTTTTTCCGGATGGGAGGTCGGCGGCAGCCAGGGCGGGTACCCCGAAGGCAAGCACCAGAGCCGTGCAGAGGAGGGTATTCTTGATCGATTTCATGATTTCCTTGCTTGCCTTGGACCGTTGCAGGAACTGACGGTGACTTTGCGTCATAATTTGCGCATGTTATGGACTTTTTGCGGTAGCAGCAATGCCAGAACTCCCGGAAGTTGAAGTCAGCAGGCAAGGATTGCTCCCTTGCCTGTCCCAGCAAGCGATCGTTGGTGCGGTGGTGCGCACGCCGCGGCTGCGGCACGAGATTCCGTCCGGGCTCGATGCGCGTCTGGCCGGTCTGCGTGTGGAGGCCATCTTGCGGCGTGGCAAATATCTTCTGCTGGACTGTCAGAGTACCCGCGGTGGTGGCTGGCTGCTCCTTCACCTCGGCATGTCGGGCAGTCTGCGCTTGGTACCGCTGGCTACGCCGGCACAGCAGCACGACCACTTTGATCTGGTTTTCGCGCATACCGTTCTGCGTCTTCGCGATCCGCGCCGCTTCGGGGCGCTGCTCTGGCATGAGGGCTGCGGTGTCGAAAAGCATCCGGCCCTCGCCGGTCTAGGCATCGAACCGCTCTCCGAGGATTTCAACGGTGACTGGCTGCATGCGGCGACGCGCGGCCGCCGGGTGCCGATCAAACCGTTGCTGATGGATGGTCGTCTGGTTGTTGGCATCGGCAATATCTACGCTGCCGAAAGTCTCCATCACGCTGGCGTATCACCACTGCGCAGCAGTGACCGGATCAGCCGTCAGCGCTACCGTGTGCTGGTCGATGCCATTCGTGCAACGCTGGAGGCCGCCATTGCCGCCGGCGGCAGCAGTGTGCGCGACTATGTGCATAGCGATGGTGGTGCCGGCTGTTTCCAGCTTTCCTGCAGGGTCTATGGTCGCGCGGGCGAGCCCTGCCCGACTTGCGCCAGACCGGTACGGGTCATTCGCCAGGCGGGCCGCTCGACTTTCTACTGCCCGTGCTGCCAGCGTTGAGTTGTCGGTCTATGTCGCTGATTGAACACGACCTTGTGGTAGAGTGAAAACCTGTGCCTTGTGCTGGAACCTGCCATGACGCTTGCCCAACATTTTGCCGCCTACAGCGAATGGCGTGCGCGCATCTCCGGAGTTCTGGAGAAGTTCGCAGGCTGGCTCGTCGAGAACGAATTGACAGACGCGCAGATCGATCGGCGTATTGCCCAACTGCGTGACAAGTTACGCGAAGATCGCCTGCATGTCGCATTTGTCGCCGAGTTCTCGCGCGGCAAGTCGGAGTTGATCAACGCCATTTTCTTCGCTGGTTACGGCAACCGCATTCTGCCCTCGACAGCCGGCCGTACGACGATGTGTCCAACCGAGTTGATGTACGACCGAGCGAAGCCGCCATCGATCGAGCTGCTGCCCATCGAGAGCCGTGAATCCAACAGCAGCCTCAGCGAATACAAGCACTTGCCTGCTCAATGGGAACGACTCCCGATCGACACCAGCTCAGCTGAAGCCATGCAGGAGGCGCTTCGCCATGTCAGCGACGTCATCCGCGTCGACCTGGCAATGGCCAAAAGACTCGGCTTTGCCATGACGGATGGCGAGCTTGCTGCGTTGCGCATCGATGAACAGGGTGACGTCGAAATCCCGCGCTGGCGGCATGCGATCATCAATTTTCCGCATCCGCTGTTGCAGCAGGGACTGGTCATCCTCGACACCCCCGGTCTCAACGCGATTGGCACGGAACCCGAACTGACGCTGTCCCTGCTGCCCAACGCGCATGCAGTGCTGTTCATTCTGGCCGCTGACACCGGGGTGACGCAGTCCGATCTGATGGTCTGGCGCGAATACATCGGCACCCCCGTTGGCCGCAAGAAGGGCCGCATCGTCGTGCTCAACAAGATCGACAGCTTGTGGGACGAACTCAAGTCAGCGGAAGAAATCGACGCGGAAATTACCAGACAGGTCGACACCTGCGCGTGGGCGCTTGATTTGCCGGAGGATCAGATTTTTCCGGTTTCGGCACAAAAGGCGCTGGTAGCCAAGATCAATGATGATCCCGAATTGCTCCAGCGCAGCCAATTGACGAGGCTTGAGCGTGCCCTTTCCGAGGAGTTGATCCCGGCCAAGCAGGAGATCGTTCGCGACAGCATCCATGTCGAGTTTGCCGATTGCCATCAGCGGACCCACAGCCTGCTTGAATCGCGCCTCGCCGGTCTGCGCGAACAGCTTGGCGAGCTGGCGGATCTGCGGGGCAAGAACAAGGGGGTCGTCGAGTACATGATGGGCAAGGTGCGAGGCGAGAAGGAGGAATTTGAATCCGGCCTGCAGCGCTACTACGCTGTGCGCAGCGTCTTTTCACAACTGAGCAACAAGCTTTTTGCGCATCTCGGGCTTGATGCGCTGCGTCTGTTGAGCACCTCGACGCGTGATGCGATGGTGACAGCCACCTTTTCCAGCACACTAACCAACGCGATTGATCGCTTCTTTACGGTCGCGCGCGGCAATCTCGCCAGTTCGAGGGCAGAGGTCACCGAAATCATGACGATGATGGAGGCCATCTACAAGAAATTCGCTGTTGAACACGGTCTCAAACTGGGTACGCCGACCGCTTTCTCGCTGCAGAAGTACGAGAAGGAAATCGACCGCCTCGATCAATGGTGCCATACCCATATCAATTCCGTTTTCCAGTTGCTGACGCACGAAAAGAGCCAGCTCACGCAACGCTTCTTCGAGGAGGTGGCGGTGCAGGTACGCAAGGCTTTCGAGCATGCCAATCGCGATGCCGAAACATGGCTGAAGGCGATCATGTTGCCGTTGGAGGTTCAGATTCGCGAACATCAGATTCAGCTCAAGCGCCGGCTGGAAAGCATCAAGCGGATTCACCAGGCGACCGATTCGCTTGAAGAGCGGATCGATGAACTGGAACATGTCGAGAGCAAGCTGCTTCTACAGTTGACTGTACTTGGCAAGATCAGTGAAAATTTTCGCGAGATCCTGCAGCAGACGGTGAACCGCGAGGAGATGCTGAGCGCTGCCTGAAACAGTGACCGGAGGGCTCGAATCGCCATGACCGTGGGCCGGGGCGGCGGATCCTGGCAGATGCAGATGAGGAGATTTGAAGTTGCTCTGGTGGTTGTCATATGTTGCGCTGGGTCTGTTTACCGGTTTCTTTGCCGGCATGCTCGGCATTGGCGGCGGACTGGTGATGGTCCCGGCGTTGACCATGATGTTTGCCAGCCAGGCGGGCTTCCCGCCGACGGAAGTTCTCCATCTGGCCCTTGGAACCGCGATGGCGGCGATCCTGTTCACCTCTCTGGCCAGTCTGCGTGCGCATCACCAGCATGGTGCGGTGCTGTGGAAGATCGTCGCCCAGATCACGCCGGGAATTCTCGTCGGGACGCTGCTTGGCACGCTCTTCGCTGCGAGTGTCCCGGCCAAACCACTGGCCGGTTTTTTTACGGCATTCGTCTGCTGCGTGGCCGTGCAGATGATCCTCAACCTGAAGCCGAAAGCGGCACGCGAGTTGCCGGGTGCCGGCGGCGTATTTGCCGTCGGCAGCGGCATCGGTGCGGTGTCGGCGCTGG
>NZ_JDSS02000024.1:150748-159026 GCF_000584955.1 Candidatus Accumulibacter vicinus | reverse complement strand
GCCATCGGTGGCGGCGCGCTGACCGTGCCCTTCCTGACCTGGTGCAACGTGCGCGTGCAGCATGCCATCGGCACTTCCGCGGCGGTCGGTTTTCCGATCGCGCTGGGCGGCTCGCTGGGCTACATTTTCAACGGCTGGGGGCACGCCGAGCTGCCACGATGGAGTCTTGGCTACGTTTATCTGCCGGCTCTGATCTGGCTGGTGCCGGCGAGCATGCTGACGGCTCCGCTGGGGGCGAGACTGGCACACCGCCTGCCGGTCGCCGCCTTGAAACGTGTTTTCGCAGGCGTCCTGATCCTGCTGGCGGCCAAGATGCTGTGGGGATTCTTCGTCGGCAAGGGGGGGTGAGCAGCCCAAAGGGGGGAGCAGCGAGGTGGTTGGCGGAGGGATCAGCGGCCGCTGAACTGCGGTTGGCGTTTTTCGAGAAAAGCCGACAAGCCTTCGCGGTAATCGTCGCTGTCGAGGAAAGCGAACGAAGCGCGCAGCTCCTGTTCGCCGAGCGGCCGGTCGTGCTGCAGGCGGCGTACCCACTGTTTGTGCCAGCGGGCGACCAGCGGCGCGCCTTCGCAGATGCGCCGGGCACTCGCGTAGGCTTCCGGAACAACCTCGGAATCGGTGACGACGCGCGTGACCAGGCCCTTGGACAGGGCTTCTCCTGATCCGAGAATGCGCCCTTCGAGCAGAATTTCGAGCACCGTCGCTGGTCCGGCAAGACGCAGCAGACTCGCCATTTCGACGGGATACATCGAGAATCCGAGCTTGTTGATTGGTGCTCCGAAGCGCGCCGACTCGCCACAGATGCGCAGGTCACACTGCGCGGCGATCTCCAGCCCGCCCCCGATGCACGCCCCCTGCACCAGCGCGATCGTTGGGTGGCGACAGTCGAAAACCGCCTGCAGGGCGGCGCCTGCCTGTTCATGATAGGCCATTGCACGTTCCAGGGTATCGCGCTGGCTCAGGAACTCATCGATGTCGCCACCCGCTGCGAAAGCCTGCTCACCGTCGCCACGCAGCACGACACAGCGCACCTGCTCGTCGCCAGACAGCTCGCTGACCACCGCAGCCAGAGTCCGCCACATCGCCAGGTCGAGCGCATTGCGCTTGCCCGGATTGGCCAGCGTGACGGTCGCGACGGCAGCCTCGCGCGTGCAGAGGATGCTGCCGGTCACGCCACCCATTCCTGATGAACGGAACTTCTGACCAGAGCCTGCCGTCCGGACAGGATGTGATCGTGCATCAGGTTCTGCGCACGCGCCGCGTCACCGGCCTTGATGGCCTCAAGAATGGTGGTGTGTTCCGCCAGAGACTGCTGCAGACGACCCTCGATGCTCAGCGAAAAAAGGCGCGTCAGCTTGAGCACCTTGCGCAGATCCTGGATCACCTGCTGTAGCCAGCGGTTGCCGGACAATTCCTGGATGCGGGCGTGAAACTCCTGATTCGCCACGAAGAAACGTTCGATCTGATTGCTGGCCGCGAAGCGTTCGAGTTGTCGGTGGATCGTTTCGAGTCTGGCGATCTGCTCGGGCTGTACGCGCTTCGTCGCTTCGAGTGCGCAACGTCCTTCAAGCATCGCCATCAAGGGAAAGATCTCGTCCAGATCCTGCTCGGAGATCTCGGTCACGTAACAGCCGCGGCGCGGCTTCAGCGTCACCAATCCTTCGGCGGCGAGAACCTTCAGCGCTTCGCGCAAAGGGGTCCGACTGATGCCGTAATCGACGGTTAACAACTGCTCGTCGATGCGCGTTCCCGGCGGCAGCTCGTGCGCAAAGATGCGCTGCCTCAGTCTTTCGGCGACTTCCTGGTAGAGGGCGGTCTGGGCTATACGACTCGCAACCATCGATCTTTTTTCGCAGCCTTGTTCAGGTCCCCCAAGGGACCTTGCTTTCATAATTATGGATACAGTATTATTCGTGGAACGGGGTGTCAAGCATTAAAATAACCTGCGCAGTGCGACTCCCCTGAGCATCATGGCTCGTGCGTCCTCAGCGGAAGTGCCCCCCTCAATCCACAGATTTCTCGAAAGGTTCCGTCATGTCCAACGCGAACAATGCTGCAAAAAGCGATTCTGCAAATCTCGATGCCTGGAAGAAGGCTGCCACCAAGTCGGCGCCCGGTGGGAATGTTGATGCACTGAGCTGGGTGACGCCCGAAGGCATCGTCGTCAAGCCGCTGTATACCAAGGCCGATGTCGAAGGTCTGGAGTACACCGACACGCTGCCTGGTCTGGCTCCCTTCGTGCGCGGCCCGCAGGCAACGATGTATGCCGTGCGTCCGTGGACGATTCGCCAGTACGCCGGCTTCTCCACCGCCGAAGCATCGAACGCTTTCTACCGCAAGGCCCTGGCCGCCGGCGGTCAGGGAGTCTCGGTGGCTTTCGACCTGGCGACGCACCGCGGTTACGACTCCGATCATCCGCGCGTCACCGGCGATGTCGGCAAGGCCGGCGTGGCAATCGATTCGGTCGAAGACATGAAGATCCTGTTCGACGGCATCCCGCTCGAAAAGATCTCGGTGTCGATGACCATGAACGGCGCCGTGTTGCCGATCCTCGCTGGTTACATCGTGGCCGCCGAAGAGCAGGGCGTACCGCAGGACAAGCTCTCGGGGACGATCCAGAACGACATCCTCAAGGAGTTCATGGTTCGCAACACCTACATTTACCCGCCGAAGCCGTCGATGAAGATCATCGCCGACATCATCGGCTACACCGCAAACCACATGCCGAAATTCAACTCGATCTCGATTTCGGGTTATCACATGCAGGAAGCTGGCGCCACGCAGGCGCTCGAACTCGCGTTCACACTGGCTGACGGCCGCGAGTACGTCAAAACGGCGATTGCCTCCGGCCTCGACGTCGACTTTTTTGCCGGCCGCCTGTCGTTCTTTTTCGCCATCGGGATGAACTTCTATCTCGAAGTGGCCAAGCTGCGCGCCGCCCGTCTGCTGTGGTGGAAGATCATGCAGGAGTTCTCGCCGAAGAGTCCGAAATCGATGATGTTGCGTACCCACTGCCAGACTTCGGGCTGGTCGCTGACCGAACAGGACCCGTACAACAACGTCGTGCGCACCACCATCGAGGCGATGGCCGCCGTCTTCGGTGGCACCCAGTCGCTGCACACCAATGCCCTCGATGAAGCGATCGCACTGCCGACCGAATTCTCGTCGCGCATTGCACGCAACACGCAACTGGTCATTCAGGAAGAAACGCATATCACCAACGTCATCGATCCCTGGGCCGGTTCGTACATGATGGAAAAGCTGACGCAGGATCTGGTCGACGAAGCCTGGAAGATCATCGAGGAAGTCGAGGCGATGGGCGGCATGACGCATGCCGTTGAGTCCGGCTGGGCGAAGATGAAGATCGAGGGCTGCGCGGCCGACAAGCAGGCGCGCATCGATTCCGGCAAGGACGTGATCGTCGGCGTGAACAAGTACAAGCTCGCCAAGGAAGACATGATCGATATTCGCGACATCGACAACAACGCCGTCCGCGACGCGCAGATCGCGCGCCTGAAGTCGGTGCGCGCAAGCCGTGATTCCGACCAGGTCAACGCTGCGCTTGCCGATCTGACGCGCTGCGCCGAAACCGGCGAAGGCAATCTGCTCGACTTCACGGTCAGGGCGATGCGCTTGCGGGCCACGGTTGGCGAAGTTTCGGACGCCATGGAGAAAGTCTTTGGCCGTTTCCGCGCCACGCAACAGACCGTCTCGGGGGTCTATGGCGCAGTCGTCGAGGGAATGGCCAGTTGGGAAACGCTCAAGGCCGAGATTGCTCAGTTCAACGAAGAAGAAGGCCGGCGGCCGCGGATCATGATCGCCAAACTCGGCCAGGACGGCCACGACCGGGGGGCCAAGGTGGTCGCCACCGCCTTTGCCGACCTCGGCTTCGACATCGACGTCGGCCCGCTCTTCCAGACCCCGGAGGAAGCCGCCCGTCTGGCGATCGAGAACGACGTGCACGCCGTCGGCGTCTCCTCGCTCGCCGCCGGGCACAAGACGTTGTTGCCGGCACTGGTGCAGGCCCTCAAAAATCAGGGGGCCGACGACATCATTGTCTTCGCCGGCGGCGTGATCCCGCCGCAGGACTATGATTTCCTGTTCGCCGCCGGCGCCAAGGCCATTTTCGGTCCCGGTACCCGCATCGAGGACTCGGCGATGACCGTCCTCGCGGAAATCCGCAAGGCTCGTGCGCAAGTGACTGCCTGAACGGCGTGACCTCCAGCAAAGGGGATGGACATGACCAGCGCGTCCGCCGGCACTCTGACGGCTGCCGACCAGCACCTCGTCGATGGCGTGCTTGCCGGTCGCCGGCGGGCGCTGGCCAAAACCATCACCCTCGTCGAGTCGACCCACCACGATCACCATCGGCGTGCGCGGCAGGTGTTGGCGGCGCTGCTGCCACACACCGGACGAACGATTCGGGTCGGCATCTCGGGCTCGCCGGGTGCCGGCAAATCGACCTTCATCGAATCACTGGGCGTCCACCTGATAGAAGCCGGCAAGCGTGTTGCCGTTCTCGCCGTGGACCCTTCGTCGTCGGTCTCCGGCGGTTCGATCCTCGGTGACAAGACGCGCATGGAGTTGCTCTGCCAGCGCGACGAAGCCTTCATCCGGCCCAGCCCTTCCTCGGGATCGCTGGGGGGAGTCGCCGACAAGACGCGTGAAGCCATGCTGGTCTGCGAAGCCGCCGGTTTCGATGTCATCATCGTCGAGACCGTCGGCGTCGGACAATCCGAGACGACGGTCGCCGGCATGGTCGACGTTTTCGTTTTGCTGCAATTGCCCAATGCCGGCGACGATCTGCAGGCGATCAAGAAGGGCATCGTCGAGATCGCCGACCTGATCGTCTTCAACAAGGCCGACATTGATGAACGTGCCGCCGCCTTCGCGCGCGGGCAGATGAAAGCGGCGTTGACGATGCTGCGCAGCGCCAGCCCCAACTGGCGTCCCCCGGTGCTGACCGTGAGCGCGCTTGCCAAGCGCGGCATCGCCGAATTCTGGGCCGAGATCGAGCGCTTCCAGCGCACCCTGACCGCCACCGGCGAATTCGAAGAAAAACGCCGTCGGCAGGCCGTCGACTGGATGTGGAGCCTGATCGATTCCGGTCTGCGCCGCCATTTCCGTGCCCACCCGGCAGTGCGCTCGGCGCTGCCGGAACTGTTGAGCGACGTCGCCGAAGGGCACACGACGCCTGGCGCGGCCGCCGCACGCCTGCTGGCCTTTGTGAAGCACTGATGACAAATTCCGAGATCCTCCGACTTGTTTGAGTAGTTCTGATTGACGCGACCGTTAGGGAGTAGAACATATGCACGACATCATTCGCCAGCTTGCAGAAAAGCGCGCGGCGGCCTGTCTGGGTGGTGGCCAGAAGCGTATCGACAGCCAGCACAGCAAGGGCAAACTGGCTGCCCGCGAACGCATCGAGCTCCTGCTCGATAGTGGCTCGTTCGAAGAGTGGGACATGTTCAAGGAGCACCGCTGCAACGACTTCGGCATGGCCGCGCAGTCGGTCCCCGGCGACGGGGTGGTGATCGGCTGCGGCACCATCAACGGCCGCCTGATGTTCGTGTTCTCGCAGGATTTCACCGTTTTCGGCGGTTCGCTGTCGGAAGCGCATGCCGAGAAGATTTGCAAGGTCATGGACCATGCGATCAAGGTCGGGGCGCCGGTGATCGGCCTCAACGACTCGGGAGGTGCGCGTATCCAGGAAGGCGTGGCTTCGCTCGCCGGTTATGCTGATGTGTTCCAGCGCAACGTTCTCGCCTCGGGCGTGGTGCCGCAGATCTCGCTGATCATGGGACCGTGCGCGGGGGGGGCGGTCTATAGTCCGTCGATGACCGATTTCATCTTCATGGTCAAGGATTCGTCGTACATGTTCGTCACCGGCCCGGAGGTGGTCAAGACGGTGACGCACGAAGACGTGACTTCCGAGGAACTCGGCGGCGCGATCACGCATACGACCAAATCCGGCGTCGCCGACCTGGCTTTCGAGAACGATGTCGAAGCCTTGATGATGATTCGCCGGTTCATCAGTTTTCTGCCGTCGAACAATCGTGAGAAGCCACCCCGTCTGCCGTCGCAGGATCCGGCCGACCGCCTCGACTTCTCGCTCGATACACTGGTCCCCGACAACCCCAACAAGCCGTACAACATCAAGGAACTGATCATCAAGATCGCCGATGATGGCGATTTCTTTGAGCTGCAGCGCGAATACGCCAAGAACATCGTCATCGGCTTTGCGCGCATGGATGGTTCCACCGTCGGTATCGTCGCCAACCAGCCGCTGGTCCTTGCCGGCTGCCTGGATATCAAGAGTTCGATCAAGGCCGCGCGCTTCGTTCGTTACTGCGATGCCTTCAACATCCCGGTGGTGACCTTCGTCGACGTTCCCGGCTTCATGCCCGGGACCGCGCAGGAATACGGCGGGATCATCAAGCATGGCGCCAAACTGCTCTACGCCTACGCCGAATGTACGGTGCCGAAGATCACCGTGATCACCCGCAAGGCCTACGGGGGGGCCTACGATGTGATGGCGTCGAAACACCTGCGCGGCGACGTCAACTTCGCCTGGCCCTCTGCCGAAATCGCGGTGATGGGACCGAAAGGCGCGGTCGAGATCATCTTCCGCGAGGAGAAGGGCGACCCGGCCAAGCTGGCGGCGCGCGAGGCCGAGTACAAGGCCAAGTTCGCCAACCCCTTTGTCGCCGGCGCACGTGGCTTCATCGACGATGTGATCATGCCCAACGAAACCCGCAAGCGCATCTGCCGCTCTCTGGCCATGTTGCGCAACAAGCAGCTGGAAAACCCGTGGCGCAAGCACGGCAACATTCCGCTTTGATCGACGGGGAGAAATAGAGATGTTCAAGAAAATACTGATCGCCAACCGCGGCGAGATCGCCTGCCGGGTCATGAAAACCGCCAAGAAAATGGGCATCAGGACGGTCGCGGTCTATTCCGAGGCCGACAAGGACTCGATGCACGTACTGATGGCCGATGAAGCGGTATGTATCGGCCCTGCGGCCTCCAAGGAGTCGTACCTGGTGATCGACAAGATCATCGATGCCTGCAAGGCGACCGGCGCCGAGGCGGTACACCCCGGCTACGGCTTCCTCTCCGAGAATGAAGAGTTCTCACGCCGCCTCGAAGACAACGGCATCATCTTCATCGGCCCGAAGCACTATTCGGTGGCCGCCATGGGCGACAAGATCGCTTCCAAGAAGCTGGCGATGGAAGCCAGAGTCAACACCATCCCCGGCTACAATGCCGAGATCGTCGACTCGGCGCAGGCCGTCGAAATCGCCAAGGGAATCGGCTACCCGGTGATGATCAAGGCGTCTGCCGGTGGTGGCGGCAAGGGTCTGCGCGTCGCCTTCAATGACCAGGAGGCTTTCGAGGGCTTCGAAGCCTGCCGGAACGAGGCCCGCAACAGCTTCGGCGACGATCGCGTGTTCATCGAGAAATTTGTCGAAGGACCGCACCACATCGAGATCCAGGTGATTGCCGACTCCTTCGGCAACACCGTCTACCTGCTCGAGCGCGAATGCTCGATTCAGCGGCGGCACCAGAAGGTTCTCGAGGAAGCTCCCTCGCCGTTCATCGACGACGGCATCCGCAAGGCGATGGGCGAGCAGGCGGTCGCGCTCGCCAAGGCCGTGAACTATCAGAGCGCGGGCACCGTCGAGTTCGTCGTCGGCTCGGACAAGTCGTTCTACTTCCTCGAAATGAACACCCGCCTGCAGGTCGAGCATCCGGTGACCGAAATGATCACCGGCGTCGACCTCGTCGAACTGATGATCCGTGTCGCTGCCGGCGAAACCCTGCCGTTCAGGCAGGAGGACATCCAGGCCAATGGCTGGGCGATCGAGTGCCGGATCAACGCCGAGGACCCGTTCCGCGGCTTTCTGCCCTCGGTGGGCCGCCTGGTCAAGTACCGGCCGCCGGAGACGGCCGAAGGACAGGTCCGTGTCGATACCGGCGTCTTCGAAGGCGGCGAGATTTCGATGTACTACGACTCGATGATTGCCAAGCTGATTTGCCACGGGGCAACACGGGATCAGGCGATAAGTCGCATGCGCGACGCGCTGAACGCTTTCGTGATTCGCGGCATCGATTCAAACATTCCTTTCCAGGCGGCGCTGATGCAGAATCCGCGCTTTCTGTCGGGAGTATTCACCACCGCCTTCATCGCTGAAGAATATCCCAGCGGCTTTGTCGCCACCGACGTGGTGCACGACGATCCGGGGCTGCTCGCCGCACTGGCGGCCTTCGGCCGCCGCCA
>NZ_JDSS02000024.1:133894-150402 GCF_000584955.1 Candidatus Accumulibacter vicinus | reverse complement strand
ATCGATCGCGCGGTCCAGGTCAGCGGCCAGATGCCGGGCCACCAGCGCAAGGTCGGCAGTGAGTGGGTCGTCCAGATGGAGGGTAAGGACTACCCGGTGGTCGTCACGCCGATCCCTGGCGGCTACTCGGTGACGCACGGGGCCGATCGCTACGATCTCGTTTCCGACTGGAAGTTCGGCGAACTCGTCTTTCGCGGTACGTGCAACGGCACACCGATCTGCCTGCAGCTTGAGCGCATCGGTCTCTTGTATCGCGTCGTGCACTTCGGCAAGCAGGTCAAGGCCACGGTGATGACCGCCAATGCTGCGCGCATGCTGGCGCTGATGCCGAAGAAGCTGCCGCCGGACCTCTCGAAGTTCCTGCTCTCGCCGATGCCCGGCCTGCTGCGCGAGGTCTCGGTTGCCGCCGGACAGCAGGTCAGCGCCGGCGAAAAGCTCGCGGTCATCGAGGCGATGAAGATGGAAAACGTCCTCAAGGCCGAACTCGATTGCAAGGTCAAGAAGATCGTCGCCACCCCCGGCGAGAGCCTGTCGGTCGATCAGGTGATCATCGAGTTCGAGTAGGCCTGCGGTCGCTGAAAAGGCCGTGCCAACCCATCAAAGCCCGCCGCCAGGCGGGCTTCCTGTATCCGCAATCGCGCTGCGGATAGCGACGGGCTGCGCTGGGTCATGCCCCTGTTTGATGAAGGATATCGCTACAAAATGACAAATTTGACGGAAGGTGGCCGGCACCAATTGCTCGGTCTTTACGATTCGCCCTTTGTGCGTCGCGTCGCGGTCACGATGCACCACTACGGGATTCCCTTTGAGCATCTGTCTCTGTCTGTGTTCCGGCACATGGATGCAATGCGGCCACTCAATCCCTTGTTCAAGGTGCCGATGCTGACCCTTCCAAGCGGTGAGAAACTCTATGAGAGCGCGTATATCCTCGACTATCTCGACGAGCTGGCGGCAGAGCGCGGCATCACCGCGCTCACGCCGCGCAGCGGGCCGGAGCGGCGACAGATACAGCAACTGATCGCTCTGGCAATCGTTGCCACCGAGAAAGCGGTGGCTATCGAGTACGAACGCAAACGCCCGGGCGAGTTACAATGGTCCGAGTGGACGAAGCGCCTGCGCGGCCAGATGCGACAGGCCTTCGACATCCTCGAAGAACGACTGGACAGCGATTTCCTGGTCGGCGGGCGCCTGACACAGGCCGACATCACCACGGTTGCCGGGATCGGCTTCGTTCGTTACGTACTGCCGCACGAGTGGCCAGCGGGTGATTATCCCGCACTCTCCCGGCTGGTCGACAGGCTCGAAGCCAGCCCGGCGTTCAAGGCCGTGCCGCTCGACGAATGAGTGAAGATCCTTGCCCTTCATCATTGAAACCGGGCACCCACGGCCCGAAAGTTTCCCTGCCAGCACGGCACAGGCACTGAATGCCGCGCCGGGCGCAAAGTTCCGCAACTTTTGCAGAGAACGTTGAACCGCCCGCCCGGGTTGCAGGGGGATTCAACGTTCCCCATAACGGTGGCCGTTGATCAGGTTATAAGCGGTTTCGGATAAGTTCTCCGACTTATTCCGGTATGCTTCTCCCTCTCCAAGCTCCCGAAAGCCACGCCATGTCCCGTCAAGCAAAGACTGTGACCCTGTCAGAGGAGGAACGCCGCCGGCTGGCGTGGATAGAGGAGCGTGGCAGCGACTGGCGCGAACGTCGGCGAGCACGGACCGTGCTTCTACTTGATCAGGGACGGTCCATTGATGCCGTGGTGGCCCAGCAGAGGATCCATCGCGAGACCGTAGCCTGCCACAGGGATGCCTGGCTGGCTCGAAGCTTCCAGGGGCTGCGCGATCTGCCGCGCAGCGGTGCCCCTCGCAAGCTATCGGAAACCCACAAGCAGGTGCTCTGCGCTTGGGCCAAGGAGGAAGCCTGTACGGCCCCTCAGTTGAAGATCCGCCTGTCAGACGAGCAGGGCGTACAGGGATCGGTATGGCGGGTGCAGAGGGCCTTGAAGGAGAAAAAGTACGTCTGGAAGAGAACCCGGCACAGTCTCAGAAAGAAGCGGGACGAAGCCAAATTTCGGGAAGCCCAGGTAGCAATAGCGGAACTCGTTGAAAAATCAAAGAGGGGTGAAATCAAACTGGCCTACGTAGATGAATCGGGCTTCGCACACGCGCAGCCGAATCGAAACGCTTGGACCGAAAAAGGGGAAGTTCACCTCATCACGGCCGAGCGTGGCAAACGCCTGAATGTGCTGGCGGCATGGATATCGACCGGGGCGTTGTTCTCGGCTATGTTCTGGGAAACCACGACTGCAGCCGCATTTGCAGGTTTCCTCGGTCTGCTCCTGAAAAGCGTCGGCGGACCACTGACGGTCATTCTGGACAATGCTTCCATCCACAAGGCGAAGGCCATCCAGCCTGTGCTGGCTCTCCTGAAGCAACAAGGACTCACGCTGATCTTCCTGCCTCCCTACAGTCCGGAGCTGAACCGCATCGAGCTGCTCTGGCACAAAATGAAGCATGAGTGGATGACCTTCAAAGCCCGGACCTCCGAGATGCTTGAGGCAGATGTCGGTAAAATCCTGGACGGCTTTGGCTCTGATTGTCGGATGACTTTTTGCTGACCGCTTACTGGGGATCATTGTCCGGCAGGTAAGGTTGATGAGCTGTCGTCGTTTCACCGCTGGCCGAGAAGAGGGCTTTGGGTGGGCTCGGGCGCTGGCATGAAAAATGCTTCAAGTAAGGCCAGGGATTGCCCGTCGTATTCAATTCACCGTAAGGTTTTGGGCCTCATGAATAGATCGCAAAGTGGTTTCACGCTGATCGAGCTGATGATCGTGGTGGTGATCATCGGGATTCTGGCGGCCATCGCAATTCCCCAGTTTACCGAATACTCGCAACGGGCTGCGGACAGGGCTGCGCAGTCCGACGCACGCCATCTCCTGTATCAGGCCCTCGCCCACTTCAACGGCTAGTTCTTCCGCCCGCCCGGGCGGAAAACGCTTCGTACGTTCATGTCGATGGCCTGAACGAGGTAGGCGCACACGCACTCTCCGCGTTCATGTTTCGTCACTTTAAATCATGCGGTAAGATGCGATGGTCAGGTGCCGATACTGCGCCTGACCATTTTTGTCAGGCAGGTGACGAAAAAAGGTTGTCAGGGGCGGACATTCGCTGGAAACGACCTCTTTGCGTGGCTTCGCACCCTGGCATGGAAAATGCTGAACAGAACCCAACGGGTTGTCCGTTGCACTCACTGGAAGGAGTCCGAGAGACCATGAAAAAGCTGCAAAAAGGTTTTACCCTGATCGAGTTGATGATTGTCGTGGCGATCATCGGCATCCTGGCCGCGATCGCGATCCCGCAGCTCACCGAGTACACCAAGAAAGGTGAAGACAAGGCGGCGCAGTCGGACGCACGAAACCTGCTGACGATGGCTATTGCCAACTCGACCCTGTAACCTCATTTTCGATCGGAGACTTCGTATGAAAAAGATCATCCTGGGTTCGGTGCTTGCGATCGCCGCAGCTACCTCCCTTTCGGCAAATGTCGCCAATGCAGCGTCCGCGGCGATTTGTTCCGGCGTCAATGCAGCCGGGAACGGCGCCTTAGTCACTGCAGCTACCGATGGTACCGCTTTCGTCAGGGCGACATTCACGCCAAAATGTTCGGCAAATGTTCATATGGCCGGAGAAGATAACATTACCTATTACAGGGTGGGTGCAGCATCGGCCAAGGGCAAATTGGGTTACGGCGGTAGCTCGGTAGGCGGTGCGGTGAGCAGTACAACCGGTACGCCTTGTACCGGGGCATGTACTATGACGAATGCGACCGACGCTTTAAGCGCTGCATCAACATCCTGATCCGCGGTGTGCTGATTAGAAAAGCGGGCGTGCCGCAGGGCGCGCCCTTATTTTTGGCTGACAATCATGCTCGAGTTCGCTCTCTCCGGGCTACGTTCCGGCCTGCGCGGAAAAAGCTTCCACGCGGTCTTCCTGCTGGGCGTGCTGCTGATCGGCATCGCCTATCTTTCGGGATTCTTCTCGCCACGGCAGCCGCAGACCGTGGCCCTCGATGTCGGCTTCTCGGGGGTCCGTTTTTCGCTCGTCCTGCTCAACCTGTTCTGGGTTCAGGAACTGGTCGCCCGCGAGATCGACCGGCGGGTCATCCTCTTCTCGCTGGCCTATCCGGTTTCGCGCGGCGCATTCCTGGCCGGGCGTCTGGCGGCCGTGCTGATCCTGTCGGCGCTGGCGGCGACGGCGCTGGGCCTGCTGCTGCTCCTGGCGGTGACGATGGTCGGCGGGGGCTATAGTCAGGAATTTCCACCGGCGCTCGGCTTGCCCTTCTGGAGCACGGTTGCCGGATTGGCGATCGACGCGGCGGTGGTGGCGGCCTTCGCCCTGTGCATCGCTGCGCTGTCCACCGTTTCGGTCCTGCCACTCGCACTGGGGGCAGCTTTCGCCGTCGCCGGCAAGGCCCTGGGGGCGACCGTCGCCTACCTTTCGCGGGGCGCCGACGGCGACGAGAAATTGTTCGCGAGCTATGATCCGCTGATCCGGTTGATCCAGTGGGTGCTGCCGGATCTCTCCCGCCTCGACTGGCGCGAGTGGTCGATGTATCAGTTGGCGCCGGGTGCCGAGATGATTTTCTGGTCGGTGACGATGGCCGTCGCGTACATCGTCCTGTTACTGCTCGCCGCCAGCCTGCTGTTCGCGAGGCGAGAGTTTTCCTGATGCGGCGTTTACCGATGGCGATGATCGTGCTCGCCGGCGTCCTGTCGGCATTCGTCTATGCCTGGGCGCAGCAGCGTTTGTCCGGCCTGCCCCGTGCGACGGCTACCCCCGAGCTGCTGATTTCGCTGCCGCGCTTTGCGCAGGTCCTGATGGCCGGGGGTGATCGTTACCTGGCGGCCAATCTGGCGGGATTCCGCGTGCTGGTCGCCGACACCGGCCGGATGGATGCCAGGGATTATGCGGTGCAGGGCAGGCTGCAGCGCGACATCGCCTGGTTCAACCCGGCGCACGAAGACAATTACTACATCGCCGCGGCGATTCTGCCCTGGAACGGCCAACTGGATGCGGCGCAATACGTCCTGCGCCAGGCTTCGGAGGCGCGGACCTTTGACTGGTACCCGCTGTTTCAGTACGGTTTCCTGTTCTATCATTTTCGCAAGGACCCGGCGACCGGCGCGCAGTGGCTGCTCCAGGCCGTCCCGCGCGTCAAGATCCAGCAGGACGAGTGGGCGCTGCAGAATGTCGCTGCCCTGTGGATCGAGAAGGGTTATCAGACCGCCAATGCGGCGGGAATGGTCGAGGCGATGGCCGCAGGCTCTCCGCCGGGGGCTTTCCGCAACTACCTGCAGGTCAGGGCCAGGCGGCTGCGTGATCTGGCGGCACTGCAGAACGCCGTCACGCTTTTTCGCGAGCGTCACGGCAGGGGCGTGGAAAAATTGCAGGACCTGGTGAGCAGCGGCTTGCTCGCCGAGCTTCCCAAAGACCCGCTGGGGTATGGCTTCGGCCTGGACGCTTCGGGGTGGCCGATGTTGAATGCAACGCCTTCGAGTACCCAATGATGCTGCCCGCGATTGCCATCGATGATCTGGAGAAAAAATATCCGAGAAAGTGGCGGTCGGCGCCGGTGATCGCGCTCGGCGGCGTGTCGCTGACCGTCGAACCGGGCGAGGCCTTTGGCTTCATCGGCGCCAATGGCGCCGGCAAGACGACGGCGATCAAGATCCTGATGGGGCTGATCCGGGCGACGCGCGGAAGCGCGCAGATCTTCGGGACTTCCGTTGCGCAGCCGGAGGCTCGCCGGGGCCTGGGCTATGTTCCCGAGAACCCCTATCTCTACGACTATCTGACGCCACTCGAAATCCTCTCGATGGGCATGCGGCTGCATCGGGTGCAGGTCAGCGCGCCGCAAAGCCACTGCCTGAACTGGCTAGACCGCCTGGGTCTGGCGCAGGTGGCAGGTAAGGCGATTCGTTCCTTTTCCAAGGGAATGACGCAGCGGGTGGCGATCGCCCAGGCGCTGTGCATCCGTCCGCGGCTGTTGATTCTCGACGAGCCGCTATCGGGTCTCGACCCGATCGGCCGCCGCGATGTGGTGGATATCCTTACCGAGTACAAGCGCGGCGGCGGAACCCTCTTTCTGACCTCGCATGTCCTGCACGACGTCGAACGGCTGGCCGATCGCTTCGGCCTGATCCACCAGGGTGTCCTGCGCGCGGTCCGGTCGCCGGCCGAACTCAGCGGGGACCAGGAGATGGTTCTGGTGCGCACCTTCGGCCAGACGCCGGTGGCCGGGATGCGTGAGGATTTTTCCGGGCGCTGGATCGGCGAAGTGCCGCGCGCCGATCTCTGGGAACGCCTCGAAGCCTTGCGGAATGCCGGGCATGTGGTCCTGGAACTGCGTCCCAGCCTGTCCCTGGAGGTGGCCTTCATGCGTGCGGTCGGACAGCAATGAAGGGTTCCCGGAAGAAATCACCAGTCGGTGTCAGACGTCCGCCGCTGGACCCGGCGTGCCTGGCGCTGATGCGCCTGGTCGAAGCCGCCAGGTATCCGGAAGTGGAAGCGGCGGCACGCCGTATTCTCGAAGGCCGCCCGAGTCATCCGCTGGCCTTGAAGGCGCTGGGCTTTGCCTTGATCGGGCAGGGACTTTTCGAGGCCGCCTGGCCGATCGTCCGTTTTTCTCTCGAGCGCAATCCCGATGACCCGGAAGCGCACAACAATCTTGGCATAGTCCTCTCTGCGCTGATGCGCTGGGACGAATCGATCCAGTGCTTCGCTCGCTCGCTCGAAATCAAGCCCCGCGACCCCGAGGTGCTCAAGAACTTCGGCTTCGCCCTGGCGAGGATGCGCAAGTGGGACGAAGCCGTCCCGTATTTCCTCAAGGCCATCGAGTACCACCCTGGGGACTATGTGGAGGCGATCGAGCAGCTTGCCGGCGCCTTGCTCGCCAGCAATCGCAACGACGAAGCCTGGACCTGTTTCAACGAGCTGTGGAAAAACGACCAGAGCAACGCTGCCATTCTGTCCCAACTCCTTTCCGCCAGCCTCAAGAGATGCGACTGGGAGGAACTGGAAGCCCGGCTGCTAACGCTCCGCTCCTTGACTGCAGACTATCGCTTACCGACGTGCAACCCTTTTGTCGTCTTGTCTTTTCCCAACGTCAGTGCCGAAGAACAGCTCCGGGTCGCCGCAAACTTCGCTTGCCACAGCATCCCGGCGAGTGTGCTCGATGCCCCGGAACATCGTTGGTCAGTGAGCCGGATCGGGCCGGGCTCGCGACTGCGGATCGGCTATCTGTCTGCCGATTACAAGACGCATCCGGTCGGGCAGATCATGCCGCAGGTCATCGAGCTACACGATCGATCGAAGGTCGAAGTGTTCGGGTATTCGATCGGTATCGATGATCACAGCGAGATCAGGAAGCGCCTGAGCGCAGCCTTCGATCATTTCGTCGATTTGCGGGACTGCAGCGTGATCGAGACCGCGGACCGTGTCCGTGCAGATGCGATCGACATCCTGGTCGATCTCAATGGCTGGACTGCCGACGGGCGCCTCGAGGCGCTGGCGCTTCGCGGTGCCCCGGTGCAGGTCACCTGGCTGGGTTATGCCGGCACCACCGGGCATCCGAAACTGGCCGACTATCTGCTTGGCGATCCGGTGGTGACGCCCTTGCAGCACGCGCACTGCTATACCGAGACGCTCGCTCATCTGCCGAACTGCTATCTGCCGGCGGACACCTCGATCGCCCTGAATCCGCCGCCGTCGCGACTTGCCGCCGGGTTGCCGGACGAGGGTTTTGTTTTCTGCTCGTTCAACAACAGCTACAAGTTCAACCCGCAGGTCTTCGACCTCTGGTGCCGGCTCCTGTTGGACACGGGGGAGAGCTGCCTGTGGTTGAGTCAACCGGGAGGTACTGCACAGGATCGCTTGCGCAAGGAATTCGAAATCCGCGGCGTTGACCCGGCAAGGCTGATTTTTGCGCCGCGAGTCGAGGCTCGGGCGGACCATCTGTCGCGCCTGCAACTGGCCGATCTGGCGCTCGATCCGTTTCCGTACAATTCGCATTCGACCGGGCTCGATGTCCTGTGGGCGGGGGTCCCGATGGTCGCGCTGCTTGGGGACACTTTTCCCGGACGAGTGGGGGCCAGCCTGCTGCGCGCCTCCGGCCTCGAAGAGTTGATCACCACTTCTCCCGATGAGTACCATCAGCTTGCCCTGGCACTGGTTCGTCACCCCTCGCGCCTGCACGCGCTGCGGGCGAGACTGGCCGAAAACAGGCGGCACTGTGCGCTCTTCGACATGCCGGGTTTTGTTGGCTCGCTGGAAAAGGTGTATTTCCGGATGTGGAACAACCATCTGCAGGGCGCCAGGACGCCGGTGATCTGATCGCCGGCCGCGTATCAGGGGGGGCCCTGCATCAGCCATGACCGTGAGTGGTGACCCGCCCGGCGCTGGGCATGGCCTGGAACAATGGCCGGATCGCGGAGGAGCAGTCGCACGTCCGCCCGATCGAGTCGGCCGATGTAGTGTGGCGGGAATGATCCGTGCTGCTGGTCGACCAGGGTGCGTTCATAATTCGGTAGCCAGCGCCGCACAATCACCGCACGACCGAATTCATGGAATGGGGTAAAGGCACCGATGCTCAGCATGACGACAATCAGCCAGGGTCTGGAGCCTTCGGCAGGCGGGCTGTTGCCGGGCTGAAAGAGGGTCAGCGTCAGGATCAGCAGCATGATCAGCGAGGGTGTCGAAACCCGCAGCAGCAGGTCGTTGGAAGGGCCGAACACCCATAGCGGCAGCAAACCCAGAGTGGCCATCGAGATCCACAGGATGCCGTGCGAATGCCGTAGCCGCGATGCCAGGAGCAGCGACAGTGCGCCGAATTCCAGCAGGACGAACACCAGGTAGCTCGACAGAAACCCCTTGGCAGTTCCCGCTTGCTGGAGACTGCTGGTGGCCGGTATTTCGTCGATGTTCAGGGTCAGGAAACGGCCCATCCAGGCCATGACAAGGATCGTGGTCATCAGCGGCGTCAGGGAGATTCGCTGGTTTCGGGAGACGCCATACTGCAGTACGCCGAGCAGGAAAAAAGGGGCGAGGCCCAGCAGCGCAAAGGGTGTCCACAGGAGCAGCAGCGCGCCGAGAAGCAAGGCAAACGGCAGAAATGCAGGGTTTTGCCAGTGCCGATAGAAAAGGGCGGCTCCCAGCCAGATCGGCAGGGCATGATTCGGTGCCCAGAAGAGCTGCCCCGAAAGCGAGGGGTAACTGAACCGGGTCCACCACTCAAGCCGGACCGGGAACTCTGGCCATTCTCCCCAGTAGGTCAGCGCACCGAGCAAGTCCATGCCGCTGAAGAGCACGACCAGGAGCAACAGCAGCAGCAGCCGCAAACCGAATCGCTGCGGCAGCGGCAGGCTGAGTAGAAAAAGGGCTGTGCCCAGGGCGGTCCACAAATACAGCGCCAGATCCACGACCTGGATCCCCAACGCCTTCGCAAGTAGTGCTGCCGGCAGGAAGTACCCGATCGCCGAGCGGAGGATGTAGTGAACACCCTCCCTGAAGGCATAGGAGACCGGCCAGTCGCCATAGGTCAGATCCCCGAGAACGGCATCGCGCGTCTGCCAGTCAATGGAGGCGGCGACGAAATGCCCTGCGCCGCCAAATGCACACCAGACCAGCGCGGCAGTGACCAGAGTCAGGCCTACCGATCTGCGGCAGGGCCATCGCCAGACGACCTGACGCCAGTCAATCGCAGTGCCGAATGAACACGCCAGCAGCAATGAAAAGAAGAGGGCGAATGGCCAGCGTAGCCAACCGATAAAAAAGATGAAGTTGGGCAGGGCAAGGTAGGCGAGAACGGCGATCGACAATGAATCAAGCGGCCGGACGGAGTGAACCCGGTCGTGTGATAACAGGCGGGTGAGGAGCGTCCTGGTCGCCGATCCGCGCGAACCTTCCGATCGCGCGCCATCAAGCGGGAGGGGAGGCATCGAAGTTGACACGTTCCTTTTCAACCACCAAAGGCCGCTTCAACACCTGCGTGTGAATCGCGGCGATGTATTCGCCCAGGATGCCGATGAAGAAAAGCTGCACCGAGGCGAAGAAGAAGAAACCAATGACCACCGGCGCGACACCGACCGAGAACTGCTCCCAACGAACCAGCTTGTAGACCAGGTAGACAATCGCTACCAGCAGGCTGAGAGCAGAAAGGGCGAATCCAGCCATGGTCGCCAGACGTATCGGCACCTTCGAGTGACTGGTGATACCGAGTATCGCCATGTCGTACAGCGTATAGAAGTTATTCTTGCTGATGCCGCGGACACGCCGAGGCTGGACGAACGGCACCTCCGCATGTTCGAAGCCGATATCGGCGATCATGCCGCGAAAGTAGGGGTACGGATCGTCCATCTGGCGGATGATTTCGACGACGGATCGGTCGTATAGCCCAAATCCGGTGAAGTTGGGGATCAGCCGGGTGTCCGCGATTCTGCCGATCGTCGCATAGAATGAGCGGCGAACGAAGGACATGAAAGGGCTCTGCTGGCTGCGCGGCTTCACCCCTGCGACGATGCGATAGCCTTGTTCCCACTTGTTGACGAATTCGGCAATCAGTTCCGGTGGTTCCTGCAGATCCGACGCCATAGCAATGACAGCGTCGCCACGTGCCTGCAGCAGGGCATGGATCGGTGATCGAATGTGGCCGAAATTACGGGTGTTGACGATCAGTTTGACGCGCCTGTCCAGCGCCGCCATCGCCTTGATTTTACGGACGGTGCCGTCGGTCGATGCGTTATCGATGAAGATGTGCTCGTAGTCATAAGCAGGGAGCCGTTCGAGTTGTGCGCGAATACGCGCATGCAGTTCTTCAACGTTGTCTTCCTCGTTGAAACAGCCGGTCACGATGCTGATCAGTTTCATTGGGTCAGATCGTGCCGAAACATCGCCTGATCCGGTCAGAGTCCGCGTTGATAGATGAGGGCCTTGAGCTGCTCATTGTCGGCGTAGGGGCTGTCGATCATGTCGATCAGGATCGCGCCGTCCGCCGCGACGTCGCGCAGCAACAGCTCGCCACGCATCAGTTCGCGGCAGGAGATCTGACCTTTCTGCAGGGGAATCGCGAGGTAGACGTCTTCGTCACCGAGCGCATGTCCTTGTCGGAGATCCCGTCGGGCATAGACCCCGCGGACCAGGGCGTTGAGATAGGCGATTTCCTGGCTGGGCGGAATGCGCTTCTGGGTACCCGGTGCGCCGCACATTTCGACGACCCGCCGATGCGCCCTGAACCACTGGTCGATCTGATGAGGCAAGCTGCAATACGCGGCGACCGGGCTGCCGTCAGTGGCGATGTCGATATGCCGTTCAAAGGTACGGGCGCCCTTGGCATAGGCGATGGCAATCGAGGTCTGCCAATCCCGATGTTCGTGTGTGGAAAAGCCGATCACGTTGTGTGGATAACGTCGGCGCAGGAAGTCCACCTGGTTCAGCTCGATTTCGTGGTTCTCGGACGGGTAAAGCGAGACGCAATGATTGATCGCCAGCGGAATTCCGCGCCGGTTGAAGAACTTGACGAGATCGTCGACATCTTTCAATGACGAACCGCCGGTGGATGCGATCACCGGACGCTTGGTGCTGGCGATCTTTTCGATCAGCACCCAGTCGTTGATGTCGGAACTGGCGATCTTGATGATCTCGACGCCCAGTTCGACGCACAGGTCCACCGAAACCTCGTCGAATGGCGTCGCCATCGGGATGCAACCGGCCTGCCGGATGGCCGTCGTGAGCCTGGCATACTCCGCCTTGGAGAGGCGGCTGTCGAGCGTTCGCCGGATGTAGCGGATATCCGTGCGTTCGCGGAACTCCTTGTGGATGAAGGCTTCGACATCGCGGAACTGAAGCTTGATCGCCGCCTTGACATTGTTGAAGCGGACAATTCGCGAAAAGTCGGTGACGATCCGCAATCCGCGTTCAAGACGGCCCTGGTGGTTGTTTGCCAGTTCGAGGACGAACAGGTCTTCAAAAATCTCCGAAGCTTGCGACTGCTGCGAATGGCTCATGGTCTGGCGGGTGAAGGGAGGAAGCATCAATCTAGCATATTCGGAGCCGGTTTGTCGTGCGCATGCAAGGAGAAGGCGCGATGCAAAGAGCGGCCGAGGCGTCTGCGAGGAGTACATTCAGCCCGCAATCGCGAGCGAGGTGTAGCCGAACAAGGTGCTTCCACTCGCGCTTCCATGGTTTTTACATGAGTATCACGGGCATTCTTTTAAGGGCGATTCGCTGCGGGCTATGCGGGAATTCCTCGTCTTGCTTTTATCTTGAGCTTTGTCGTAGCGAAGATCAGACCATCATCGAGCGTCAGGATTTCTTCAATACCATGATTGTGCGCAATCGCGATGTGCAGCGCATCCGGGCCGCGAAGCTGGGTCGCGAACTCGGCAACGAAGTCGTGTGCTAGATCAAAATCCGCAGCCACAGCGACCAATACGTGGAGCGAATGGTCAGCGAGCGAATCGAAAGCATCGATGAGTTTATGCGCGCTTACCGCGTCCAGGGTTTTCATGCGTACATCGCGAGCGATGACACTGGCGAACTCAACACGCGTCCATTGGCTGATGGCAAGCGTACCTGCGGGTACTGCAGCCAGAAAACTCTCGATACACTCCGAGACCGGCTCTTCGCGAAACAGCGGGGTGAGGAAGCTGGTATCCAGATAAATCATTCGGCATCCCGCAATTGGCGCACGATGCCTGCACTCGGCTCGGTCCAGGCGGGCACCGTCTTGCGTAAAGTGGCCAATTGTTTGATCGGAAGAGGCTGTTTCGTTTTCTCGGCTGGTGATACCCGGGCAACGGCGCGACCATGGCGGGTGATGACGAATTCTTCGCCAGCTTCCACCGTATTCAGTAATTCGCTGAGATGTGCTTTTGCTTCGGCCAGACTTACGGTTCGCATGCTATCCACCCTGTTGTGACTAATAAAATGGTCATATTAGGCGATTGTTGAGGTTCCGGCAAGACGGTACGGCTGGAGGCCGGGGATCATGAATTGGAAAGCATGTTACGGGCCAATTCCGCGGGTTCGAGAAAGGGGTACATGTCCTCGAGCGGCGCCGAGACGATGCTGCCATCGTCAAGTTGGCGCGAACTCATCCGGGGTTCGAACTGCTGCGTCTCGTCGAGCACGACCTGGCATAAATGTGGGCCGGGTGCGTCGAGGAGTGTCGGAAGCCGCTCGGCGAAGTCAGCCGAGTCAAGGCGTGACGCCGGAATCGCGAAGGCGGTGGCGATGGCGACGAAGTCGGGCAGTGAAACGCCCGAGTCAGGGTCTGCGCCGGCCACACGCCGGAAGAAGTTCGTCTGCGAACTGCGTATCGACAGGTAGCCGTGGTTGTCGAGCACGAAGATCTTGATCGGCAAGCGATGCTGGGCAATCGTCTGGAGTTCCTGCAGGTTCATCATGATGCTGCCGTCACCGGCGAGGCAGACGACGCGGCCTTGCCTGCCGCGGCTGGCGACCGCGCCGAAGTAGGCGCCGATCGCTGCCGGCAGGTCGTAGCCCATCGATGCGCTGCCCGAGTTCGAGAACATGCGCATACCGTGCTTGATCGCGCCGGCCTGGAACGGGAGGATGGTTGCGCTGGCGTTGCCGCAGGCGACGATGTCGTCTTCGTCGAGGCAGTCGAAAAGCGCCTCGACGAAGTGGTAGGGATTGATCCGGCCCCTGAACTCGCGGTGCTTCGGCAACACCGCCGGGTAAGCAAAGAAGCGTTGCCGGCACCAGGCGAGCCAGCGTTCGTGCTCGGGGTTGCGTGGCAGCGGCCTCTCGGCGAGCTGCGCGTTCAGCGCCACAAGGAAATCGCGGAGGTCGCAGCAGATCGCGAGGTCGGGCCGGACCAGTGGCTTTTCCAGTTCTGCGGCGTCGATGTCGACCTGGATCTTGAAAGCGCGTGCTGCAAAACCCGGCCAGTTGTAGCTCACCTGGCGGATATTGAGGCGGCTGCCGAGGACCAGCAAGAGGTCCGCATTTTGTACCGTGAAATTGCCGGCGCGGGTACCGATGGTGCCGGGGCGACCGCAGAACAGCGGGTCGTCGGTGGCGATCAGATCGTGGGTCCAGGCCGTCGTCACCGGGATGCCGAGGCGGTGAATCACCATCGAGAACTCCTCGTTCGCATGCGCCGCACGTACGCCGGTTCCGGCGAGAATGACCGGGCGGCGGGCCTGGCCCAGCCGCTTGATCAAAGCGTCCAGCTCGACATCAGAAACCCTGTGGCCAGGTTCTTGCGGAGGAACGAAGCGACGCATGCCGGCCGGTTCCACCTTCGCGCTCTGCACGTCGATCGGGATATCGAGCCAGACCGGGCCGGGTCGGCCCGAAGTCGCGAGGTGCAGCGCCTGATCGAGATGCCAGGCGAGGTCATCGGGCGAGTCGACAATCGACGCGTACTTGGTGATACCACGCACCATCGGGATGATTTCGCTTTCCTGGTCGCCCAATTGACGCAGGCCGCGAACCGGTGTCGTCGCCAGACAGGTGGCACGCTTGACCTGGCCCGAGAAGATCACCATCGGTACCGAGTCGGTCCAGGCGCCGAAGACGCCATTGATCGCGTTGATTCCGCCGGGACCGGTGGTGACGTTGAGGATGGCCGGCTTGCCGGCGATGCGGGCGTAGGCTTCGGCGGCCATCGCGGCCGCCTGTTCGTGGTGGAAAAACACGGGCGTGATGTCGGGATGATGACAGAGTGCATCATTCAGGAACATCGCCCCGCCACCGGTGACAAGGAAGACATGGCGGTGGCCGTGATCGGCCATGGATTGAGCCAGGTAAGTGGCTACGGTCATCATGGGCAGGTCTGATTCGTGGGGATGACCAAAGGCGCAGTACTCCTGGAGTCTGTCACGCAGGCATCGAGACTGGCCACCGGGACCGCAGTCATCCCATCGCTAAGCGGCCAAGGCGCGCCTTCCCCGTGGCAGACGACATAAAGCTGCTCCAGGTTCAGTACCTCGCGAGCGGATCGCATCGCGGCGGTGACCTTGGGGGAGCGAGTGAGCTTGATTTCAAAGCCCACGCCCTGGCCATTCCGGAGGATGAGCAAGTCCAGTTTGGCGCCGGTATGGACACCCCAGAAATAGGCTTCGCCCCGACGTGCACCGCTGCGGCGAATGATCTCGCGCACAATCAGTCCTTCCCAGGACGCGCCGCACTTGGGATGAGCGAGCAAGGCGTCGGCATCGGCGATCCTCAGGAGACTGTGCAGAATGCCCGTATCGGAGACATAAACCTTGGCTGCCTTCACTTCGCGCTTGCCCAGATTGGTGTGCCAGGGCGAAAGCCGATGAGCCATGGACGTGCCTTCAAGGGCATCCAGATACCGGTTGACGGTCTTGTCGCTGACCCCGAGCGAGCGGGCGATTTCACTGCTGTTCCACGTTTGGCCGTGATGGTGTGCCAGCATGGTCCAGAAGCGGCGCAAGGTCAGTGCCGGCAGATGGATGCCGAGTTGCGGCAGATCACGTTCCAGATAGGTGCGAATGAACGCGTCTCGCCATTCGCGGCTGGTCGGGAGGTCATTGGCCAGCAATGCACGTGGGAAGCCACCGCGCAGCCAGCGGCTGTCGAGCCAGCCGGGGTCGATGGCCCCCAAGCGGCTTGCGGCAGCCAGTTCAGCGAGTCCAAAACCGTCCAGTTCCCGAAATGTGACGCGGCCTGCCAGACTCTCGGCAGCACGCCGCACCAGTTCCGGTGAGGCGCAGCCCAGAATCAGGAAGCGTGCCGGTGTCTCGGGGCGGTCAGCGAGAACCCGCAACAGCGGGAAAAGATCCGGCCGTGTCTGGATTTCGTCCAGAACGACCAGGCCGGTCAGTGGACGTAGCGCGAAAGCAGGATCGGAAAGTCGCGCCTGATCGTCGGGATCTTCAAGATCAAAATGCTTGACCGGGCCATCCCAGCTGGCCGCAAGCTGCCGTGCCAGGGTGGTTTTTCCAACCTGGCGTGCGCCAAGGAGAGCAACCACCGGGAATTGGCCCAAGCGCTGAAGCAGTTGGGCAAGGTGAACAGGGCGCGGAAGCATATCCGAAATTTACCATGAAATATCGGATAACAAGTCCAATACAGGGCAGTCGCTTACGCAAATGTCGTAACCAATTGAGAATATTCGTTTGCGGTCAGTTATTTATCTGAAGTTTAGACACACCCGGATCGCGCCGATCGTGATTTCGCTGGCGACGGTCACTGACAAATAAGAAAACGCGATCTTCGGATATGGTCACGGCGTACGCCGTGCAAAGCGGCCTATGCCTCGCGCAGGAAGGCACCTGCGGCAAGGGACACGAACTGGCGGGGATGAAGGGGCTGCTTGATGTGCTGATCTTGAAGGGATGCATTGTCACCATGGATGCGCTGGGTTGCCAGACCGAACTGGCCGAAAAGATCGTCGCTCGCGGCGGGGATTACGTCTTGCAGGTCAAGGACAACCAGAAGAACCTGGCCGAGGCGATTCGCGAGTTC
>NZ_JDSS02000024.1:130667-133884 GCF_000584955.1 Candidatus Accumulibacter vicinus | reverse complement strand
CCAAAAACCATGAAACGAAGCATACAAGGGGAGATTCATGAGTCGCTGACGCGACTCTCACATTAACGCGGCTGGCCGCTGCAACTCTCAGGAACTGCATGCACGCCACACGGTGGGCGGCCCTGCTCCAGGTGGCGGCACGCGGCTGATGTCTTGCGGGCGCCTCAGCTACCCATACCACGGCGATGGCTTGCTCGGCTGTCGGGCATTTTCTCATCCTCATCGTCGTCTTCCTCGCTCTGCAGATCCAGGGCCTCCTGCAGGTCGTCGAGATCCTTTCGATTCTGCCGCAGAAAGAAGACCATCCCCCACACCAACGCTGCGGCGATGACCGCGAGCAACGTAAAGGTACCCCAGTCGAGACTGGCCAGCAATCCGGAATCCATCGATTTCTCCTCTCTACGACTGTAACCATTATCCTTCTTGCCGCCAATCAGCGCAGCATCTTCGGCCTGGATATGGCAAACGACAGAGAAATCAATTATCCTCGACCCTCCAGAACATAATTAAAGATGGAGTTTGAAGGATGACCAACAAAGGGCAACTCTTACAAGACCCGTTTCTCAACACCCTGCGGCGTGAACGGGTGCCAGTTTCGATCTACCTGGTTAACGGTATCAAGCTGCAGGGTCAGGTCGATTCGTTCGACCAGTATGTCGTCCTGCTCAAGAACTCGGTGACCCAGATGGTCTACAAACACGCGATCTCGACGGTCGTTCCGTCACACCCGGTCACCATCCATCAGGATACCGACAACGAGGCATGATGCACTCCGCACTGTCCCGGACCGGCTCGCCGCTGCGGCGGACAGCCGCATCAAGACCCTTCTTCTGCCACCCACTGACGGTTGCGGCTTGCAGCAGGCTCTCCTAGATCTTCGACATGATTGAGCGCGCGGCCGCCGAAGAACGAGCGGTCATCGTCCAGCTCGACTTCGGCCGTGAGGATCTTGCCGAGCAGCTTGCGGAAGTCCGGTTGCTGACCCGGTCGGCCGGTGCGGCGGTCTGTTCCGTCGTGCAGGGGCGTCGCCACAGCCCGGATGCGGCGACCTATGCCGGCAAGGGCAAGGTCGAAGAAGTGGCTGCCGAGGTCGCCGCGCATGCGGCCGATCTGGTCATCTTCAATCACGAACTCAGCGCCGGCCAGGAACGTAACCTGGAGCGCACGCTGCAGTGTCGCGTCATCGACCGGACCAGTCTGATCCTCGACATCTTCGCGCAGCGGGCGCAAAGTTCGGAGGGCAAACTGCAGGTCGAACTGGCACAGCTTGAACACCTGGCAACACGACTGGTGCGTGGCTGGACCCACCTGGAACGGCAAAAAGGGGGAATCGGTCTGCGTGGCCCGGGAGAAACGCAGCTCGAAACCGACCGTCGCCTGCTCGGTATCCGCGTCAAGCTGCTCAGGGAACGCCTGGCCAGACTCGAACGCCAGCGTGGCGTGCAACGCAAGGCGCGTGGCCGGGGCGAGTTGCTGAACGTATCGCTGGTGGGTTACACCAATGCCGGCAAGTCTACATTGTTCAATGCACTGACGCATGCCGGCGTCTTTGCTGCCGACCAGCTGTTTGCCACCCTGGATACGACGACGCGTAAACTGTGGCTGGCCGAGGCCGGTCATATCGTGCTTTCCGATACCGTTGGCTTCATCCGCGATTTGCCGCATTCGCTGGTGGCCGCTTTCCATGCCACGCTCGAAGCGACGGCCGAAGCGGACCTGCTGTTGCATGTCGTCGATTCGGCGAGTCCGGCGCGCGACGACCAGATCGCCGACGTCAACAAAGTACTGGCCGAGATCGGCGCTGCCGATGTGCCGCAACTGACGGTGCAGAACAAGCTCGATCTGACCGGGCTGCCGCCGGCGGTCGAGCGTGATGAGTATGGTAGAATCTGGCGCGTTCGCCTTAGTGCTGTCTCCGGCGATGGTTTACCCCTGCTGCGCGAAGCGCTCGCCGAACTGGCCTTGGCGAAAACGAGGGACTTGCAGGAATTACGGGACAGTAGCGCACGGACAGCCGGCGCTGCTGCTGCGCAGGATGTCGATAGGATTCTCGATTCAGATGGTTCCCCATGATCTATAGCCTTGGAGTACTTATGTCGCTCAATGACCCACAGTGGGGCAATCGCGGCAACGATGGTGGCGGTGACAAGCGGCCCAATCAGGGTCCGCCCGACCTCGAACAGTTATGGCGCGACCTCAATCGCAAGCTGTCGGGGATTTTCGACAAGCGGCGTGGTGGCGGCAATCAAGGCGGTGATCGCGGCGACCTTCGTCCGCCGATCCAGTTCAACAACAGGTTCCTCGGCGGCGGCATCGGCCTGCTCCTGGCGCTGGTCGTGGTGGTCTGGCTGGCCAGCGGTTTCTACATTGTCGACGCCTCGCAAAGAGGCGTCGTGCTCGAGTTTGGCCGCTACAAGGAGAGTACCGACCCAGGTCTGCGCTGGCGACTGCCCTATCCGATCCAGGCGCATGAACTGGTCAACATCTCCGGCGTGCGCACCATCGAGATCGGTTATCGCGGCAGCGAAAAAAACAAGGTGCTCAAGGAAGCACTGATGCTGACTGACGACGAGAACATCATCAACATCCAGTTCGCCGTGCAATGGTTTCTGAACGACCCCGTCGAATACGTCTTCAACAACCGGCATCCGGACGACGCGGTGATGCAGGTCGCAGAGACGGCAATTCGCGAAATCGTCGGCAAGAACAAGATGGACTTCGTCCTCTACGAGGGTCGCGAGCAGGTCGCGGTCAATGCTGCAAAGCTGATGCAGGAGATTCTCGACCGTTACAAGACCGGCATTCTGATTTCCAAAGTCACGATGCAGAACGCACAGCCGCCGGAGCAGGTGCAGGCGGCATTCGATGATGCGGTCAAGGCTTCGCAGGATCGTGAGCGCCAGAAGAACGAAGGCCAGGCCTATGCCAATGACGTCATCCCGAAAGCCCGCGGAACATCCGCGCGCCTGCTCGAGGAAGCGGAGGGTTACAAGAAACGCGTCATCGCCACGGCCGAGGGCGATGGCAGCCGTTTCCGGCAGATCTACACGGAATACGCCAAGGCGCCGGAAGTGACGCGCAGTCGCATGTATCTCGATACCATGCAGCAGGTCTATGCCAGCACCAGCAAGGTGCTGATCGACGCCAAGGGACAGGGGAACCTTCTTTACCTGCCGCTCGACAAGCTGCTGCAGGCAGCCGGAGCCGCGGCCGCGGA
>NZ_JDSS02000024.1:124318-130285 GCF_000584955.1 Candidatus Accumulibacter vicinus | reverse complement strand
ACGACCGGCGCCGGTCGTTTCCAACGAGGTGCCGCCACAGGTGGTCGAGAAAAACGAAGCACGTTCGCGTGAGACGCTACGCCAGCGTGATCGGGAGTCTCGCTGATGAAAGCAAGCATGAATATCGTTGCGGCCGTTTTCGTGGCCGTGCTGGTGGTGCTCGGAGCGACCATTTTTACGGTTGACCAGCGTCAATACGCCATCATCTTTCAGCTCGGCGAAGTCCGCAATGTCATCGAGGAACCCGGCCTGTATTTCAAGTGGCCATTGATCCAGAATGTGCGCTTTTTCGACAAGCGCATCCTCACCCTGGACAGTACCGAACCCGAGCGTTTCATCACTTCGGAAAAGAAGAACGTTCTCGTGGATTCGTTTACCAAGTGGCGAATCGTCGATCCCAAGCTCTACTACATCTCGGTGGCCGGCGATGAATCGCGAGCCAAGACGCGGCTGACGCAGACCGTCAATGCCGGCCTGCGCGAGGAATTCGGCAAGCGCACCGTGCATGATGTGGTTTCTGGCGAGCGCGACAAGATCATGGCCCAGATGCGCGAGAAGGCCGACCTCGACGCCCGCAAGATTGGCGTGCAGATCGTCGACGTGCGCGTCAAACGTGTCGAACTGCCCAGCGATGTCAGCGAATCGGTGTATCGCCGCATGGACGCAGAACGTAAGCGGGTGGCCAACGAATTGCGTTCGCAGGGGGCTGCCGAGGCCGAAAAGATTCGCGCCGACGCCGACAAGCAGCGTGAGGTGATCGTTGCCGAGGCTTATCGCGATGCACAGAAGATGAAGGGTGAGGGCGACGCCAAGGCCTCGGCAATCTATGCGCAGGCTTTTGAAGGCAGCCCGGAGTTCTACGCTTTCTATCGCAGCCTCGAAGCCTATCGCAACAGCTTCAAGGGCAAGAATGACCTGATCGTCGTCGAGCCCAACTCCGATTTCTTCAAGTATATGAAGAGCATCAGCCGAAGTGGCGACAAAGCCGGCAAATGATCGATCACCTGCTGCTTGCCTTTGCCCTGATGCTGGTGCTTGAAGGGCTGTTGCCATTCGTGGCGCCGAACGCCTGGCGTGAAACCTTCCGGCGTCTGATCCGCTTTTCCGACGGGCAGATCCGCTTCATCGGCCTGACCTCGATGTTGGTCGGGCTGGTATTGCTGATGATTTTCCGATGAACTGGCTACTGCCCGAACATATCGCCGATGCCCTGCCGTCAGAAGCCGCGCAGATCGAGCGGCTGCGCCGGACACTGCTGGATCTGTTCCGCGTGCATGGCTACGAGTTGGTGATGCCACCGCTGCTCGAATACCTGGATTCCCTGCTCACCGGCTCCGGGCACGATCTGCGGCTGCGGACCTTCAAGCTGGTCGACCAGTTGTCGGGACGCACGCTCGGCTTACGTGCCGACATCACGCCGCAGGTTGCCCGCATTGATGCCCACCTGCTCAATCGTCAGGGGGTGGCGCGACTGTGCTACTGCGCCAGCGTGCTGCATACCCTGCCGGCGTCGCTGACCGCGAGTCGCGAACCGATCCAGCTCGGGGCCGAGCTGTATGGTCACGCCGGGGTTGCCGCCGACCACGAAGTCATTCGCCTGATGGCCGCCGCACTCGACGCTGCCGGCGTTCCGGCAGCACGTATCGATCTTGGCCATGTCGGCGTTTTTCGTGCGCTTTCGGCAGCCTCCGGCCTGGATTCCGAACTCGAGGGAGCGCTGCTGCAATTGCTGCAGGCCAAAGATGTGCCGAGTCTTCGCGAGCCTTGCGGCAAGCTCGACGAACCTCTGCGTTCTGCGCTGCTGGCGCTGCCCGACCTCTATGGTGGCGTCGAAACTCTTGCCGCGGCTGCCAAAGCGCTGCCTCCCTTGCCGGCAATCACTGCAGCGCTGGAAACCTTGCGGCAGTTGCAGGCGTCGCTGCCCGATCTGCCGCTATCGTTCGATCTCGCCGACCTGCGCGGCTACCACTATCACAACGGTGTCGTCTTCGCCGCCTATTGTCCTGACTTCTCGAGTGCCCTCGCACGCGGCGGACGTTATGATGGCGTCGGTAGGGTTTTCGGCCGCGCACGGCCAGCAACCGGTTTTTCGATGGATTTGCGCGAACTGGCACGGCTGGCGGAAAGTGCGGCACCACCCGGAGCGATTCTGGCGCCTGCTGCTGCGGCCCAGACAGCACTGGCGGCCGCAATTGCCACGCTGCGTGCGCAGGGCGAAATCGTCGTCGAACGTCTACCGGCCGAAACACGAAGCGAAGGGCCGCGGTGCGACCGCCAACTGGTCGAACGTGACGGGCAATGGCTTGTTGAGGCAATCACAGGAACGGATCACGGGAATGGCTAAGAATGTGGTGGTCGTGGGGACACAATGGGGTGACGAGGGCAAAGGCAAGATCGTTGACTGGCTGACCGATCATGCCAAGGGGGTCGTTCGCTTCCAGGGTGGCCACAACGCCGGGCACACGCTGGTGGTCGGCGACAAGGTCTACAAGCTCAACCTGGTTCCCTCGGGAATCGTTCGGGCAGGCGTCGATTGCTTCATCGGCAATGGTGTCGTACTCGATATTCACCATCTGATCAGCGAGATCAAGGTCCTCGAGGCGGGCGGCATTGACGTCCGTTCGCGGCTCAAGATCAGCCCGGGCTGTCCGATCATTCTGCCTTATCACGCGGCCCTCGATCATGCACGCGAGGCAGCGAAGTGTGCGGATTTACGGATCGGCACCACCGGCAAGGGTATCGGCCCGGCGTATGAAGACAAGGTGGCGCGGCGGGCGCTGCGGGTCTATGACCTGTTCTATCCGGATCGCTTCGCCGAGCGTCTGAAAGACAACCTCGACTACCACAACTTCGTGCTGACCCGCTATTTCGGGGCCGCAGCGGTCGATTTCGATGCCGTTTTCGCGCAGGCCATGACCGACGCCGAAGAGATCAAACCACTGGTCACCGACGTCTCGGCGGCGCTGCATGCGATCAACCAGGCGGGCCACAATCTGCTCTTCGAAGGTGCGCAGGGCGCCCTGCTTGACATCGATCACGGCACTTACCCCTTTGTCACCTCGTCGAACTGTGTCGCCGGCCAGGCTGCCGCCGGTTCAGGGATCGGTCCGGGAATGCTGCACTACGTGCTCGGAATCACCAAGGCGTATTGCACGCGCGTCGGTGGCGGTCCCTTCCCGAGTGAACTCGATATCGAGACAGCCGGCCTGCCAGGGCACCAGATGTCGCAAAAAGGGCGTGAGTTTGGTACCGTCACCGGGCGCAAGCGGCGTTGCGGCTGGCTCGATGCGGCAGCACTCAAGCGCTCGATCCAGATCAACGGCATCACCGGTCTATGCATTACCAAGCTCGACGTGCTGGATGGTCTGTCGGAGCTGAAGATCTGTGCCGCCTATCGGCTTGACGGGAAACTCGTTGAACGGCTGCCGATGGGCGCTGACGAGGTCGCTGCCTGTCAGCCCGTGCTCGAGACCCTGCCCGGCTGGTCCGAGTCCACGGTCGGAGTTGGCACGATGGAGGCGCTGCCGGCAGCAGCGCGTGCCTATCTGGAGCGCATCGAAGAACTCTGCGGAATTCCGATCGACATCATCTCGACCGGGCCGGAGCGTGCCGAGACGGTGCTTCGCCGGCATCCTCTGAGCGAACCGGCATAGCATAGCAGCCGTCGGTCATAACCAACGAGGGGATCTGGCTTCGTCGTCGTGAAGGCCGATGCCCGAATCGGCAGGCACTCGATTCCCGCCGGTGGGAGGGTGCAGCCAGAATTTTGCGGGAGGTGAACATGGGCATTCTCGATTGGTTCAAGAATCGGCCGGCGCAATTCGATCCTGATGGCGTCTCAGAGGAAATGCTGCGAGCCGCGGTCGACAAGGCGATCACCTTGACCAACCCGCGTCTGGCCGTGCTGCCTTCCTGCCAGCGCCGCCTGACGCCGTCCGTCGAGACGACGATTGAATTCCTTCGCACTCTGGTGAAGGGCCTGCCCGGTGTACATACCCTGTCATCTTCGACCTGGTCGGCTGACCCGGCTTTGCGGGCATTCTTTGTCGCACCGATGGATATCCCGGCGGTGCTCGGGCGATCCGACAATCTGCGCACCCTGTTCGACAAGTTCCCCGAACTCGACGAGGCCTGCCTGATCCTCGGCATGGCGTTCAACGAACAGAAGATCTTTGGAATGGCGCTGCAAGGCGATATGGTGCAGCGCGATGTGGTGCAAACCAGCGTCAGCTTCTCGGATCATCGCGCGCATCTCTGCGGCCGTGACCAATCCCGCTTGCGGCGTGTCGTGGGGGTGCAGGTTTTCGAGTACCTGCTGGCGCAAGCCCTGGCGGAGATTGGCGAGAATCGCGTCGAAAGACAGGAACTGGAAGGCAACCGTGCGCTGATCCGGGCACGCCTGCGCCTGCTCCAGCAACAGGGGCCGGGCCTCGGTTCGATGTTCGGTTCGCCACCCGCGGCACGTAGCGAGCAGGCCAGGCTGGAGGCAGAACTGCTGGAAAACGAACGGCAGCTGCAAGCCATCGGCGGCGGTGAAACGGCACTGGAAGCCGAACTCGAATGCCTGCAAGCAGTGCTCGAAAACCCCGGTCGCTATCTGAGCGTCGAACAGAAGCAGTTGCGACTGACCACGATGAATGTCGTGACCGAAAAAACAAGCAGCGAAGTGGCTGCCGAAGTCGATTTCTCCATCGCCGAGCTGACCGGTACCCAGAAAGTGCGCAGGGCTTTCGTGCTTGGACGCGTCGCACGCAGCGAGCTGCCGTCTCCGGCAAAAATCAATTTTGACGATGCCGCGCGATACCTCTGAGACACATCCCGCCGATCGTGGCGTTGGCACCGATCAAACCGCCAACGCAATTGCACCATGCATGCTGCAACCAGGCGTTCTCGAGGTGTGCAGGGATGATCCCCTCCCTCGCCGTTGTCCATACCCGCTACAGGCCAAGCCATGCCTAGAATACAGATCGAACTGCCCGTAAATTTTGCCTTTTCGACCGAGATTCCGCTCTATCTCAGTCACATGAATTACGCCGGTCACCTCGACAATGCCGCGCTGCTCTCGGTGGTGTCCGAAGCACGAGCACGCTTCTTCCAGTCGCTGGGCTATAGCGAACTCGATGTCGAAGGACTCGGCATCGTGATCGCCGACGCAGCCCTGCAGTACAAGTCCGAAGCCTTCCACGGCGAGGTGATGATCGTTTTCATGACCACCCGCGATTTCAGCAGCAAGGGCTGTGACCTGTTGTGGTGTATGCGGGAAAAGGTCAGCCTGCGCGAGGTTGCACGAGGCAAGACGGGAATCGTCTTCTTCGACTATGCTGCACGCAAGGTAGCTGCGGTGCCCGACCATTTCCGCGCGCGTGCCGAGTTACCTTTCGATCGCCCCCCTGTCTGACGATCATGACCTTTCCGGGCCCCCCGATCATCAAAGTCATGACCGTTTCTCTCTCTTGCAGGGTCATTCCGGCTTGTACGCCGGAATCGTTCGATGAGCGCAGAGCATGCTCTGCGAATTCCCCATCTGACCCCCGACCTTTCCCCCGCGTCGTGGCGGGGATTACGTCTTGCCGGTCAAGGACAACCAGAAGAACCTGGCCGAGGCGATTCGCGAGTTCTTTGACGAAGGTGCCAAAGCCGGTTTTGGTCGGCTCACGGTGGGACGTTTTGAAGAAATCGAGAAGGATCATGGCCGGATCGAGACTCGTCGCTACACGTGGATCAATGACGTCTCCTGGATGGACAAGCGGATGCGTGAGGCATGGAAGAAGCTCGGTGGCGTCGGCATGATCGAGTCGGTTCGGCAGATCGGTGAAGACATCAGTCGTGACCACCGTTACGCCATCGGTTCCTGCGGTGTGCAGACGGTCGACCTATTTGCCAAAGCCTCCCGCAACCACTGGAGTATAGAGAATGGCTTGTGTGGTCTTCCGCGAAGATCAGTGCCGTGCCAGAGAGGGGCACTCG
>NZ_JDSS02000024.1:122062-124222 GCF_000584955.1 Candidatus Accumulibacter vicinus | reverse complement strand
CTGAGAAGCAGCCGTATCTCTTCGTGCATTGGCAGAAAGGAATGGTCGGTGCGTTTGCTTGATGGGAGCGGTGTGAATCGAGAGGTTCACGCACCGTTCTGTGAGAGGTCGGGGGTGCAACTCCTCCGGCCTACTTGCCATGGCTTGCATTGGACACTCGATGTGGTCTTCCGCGAAGATCAGTGCCGTGCCAGAGAGGGGCACTCGGCGAGAAACTTCTCTGTCCTGCGCAAGTTTGTCCTGGCCACCGTGCGCAGAGAAGAAGGCTCCAAGATGGGCTTACGCCGCCGCCGCATCCATGCCGACCGAAACGAAATCTATCGCGAATCCCTGATCAATCTGGCGTTCCCCGGGCAGACCCACAAGGATTCTATAAAATATGCGTAAGCGATTGCCCTGGCTTATGCCACTGCACGTCGCCCTCCTTCCCGAACGCGAGAGCCGACATGGATTGCTTCGAGCACTGCCCGAAGGGTTGGGACTTCTCGGGGGCGTCGATGCCGCCGAGACGGATCTTGTTCTGTTCGCGGTTGGCGTGCAGGACGATGATGGTGTCGCCGTCGGCCACCGAGACGACGGTACCATTGAGGGTGTCGGCCTGGGTGGGGAGGGTGAGGAGCAGCAGCAGGGGACAGAGCAGACGTCGCGGATGCATGCTTCGCTCCCATCTCACTTCGAAAAACAGCCACGAGACGCCTGCCTGGATTTCAGTTCGCGATGGCGCGCTTGATCGCGATTCACTTCGTTGACTTCGACATAGTTACCTTGGGCATATTTCTTGTTCAGCGCGGCAAGCTCATCGGCAAAAGAACTGCATTCCTGCAGCTTCGAGAACGTATCCTCCTGTTTTTGCTCCGCGCCTTTTCTCTTGTTTATGATATCTACCTGCTGGTCAAATGGAAGGCCATCAGGAACCTGATGAATAATTCGGCCTACCGCCCCTTATGCTCGGAGCAGCGTCCCGTGGAGTAGAATTCGCCGCCCCCGATCGCCACGCACTCGTAGATCTGTGCTGATCTTGCCGGCAACGCCATAAGATAAACTGTCAAAGCCATCAAGGAAACCAGCGTCTTTTTCATTCGTTCTGCAACCTTTCGTGACAAGGCGCGGAGACAGCGTTGCTCCGACGATTGTACGCGATGGATGCCCGGCGTCAAAACGCGTTCCTGGCCTGCGCCTTGACGGCGGGAGCACACCCTTCGGCACCGGTCGCCGGAGTCAGGCCGATCGATCTTGCTGGCCCAGAGACGCTATCGCCACGTGCGTCATCCGGTTGACACGGGCGGCGCCAGGCATCGTGAAGACAGTGCTAGCGGGCAAGCAACCGGCGCCACTGACGTTGAAGGAACTGACGCCGCCTTCTCCGGTTGCCCGTCGCCACCGCGGAAGCCGAGCCAAGTCGCGGGGAGGCAGTGACTGCGCGGTACCGTATCCGCGCGAGCCTGTCCTCGTTAGAATGGCGGCATGCCCAGTTCAGAACTCGTCGCCCCACTTGCCACGCATTGCTCTGAGATCGCTTTTGAGCGGGCCGCCCTTGCCGTCAAGGCCCTTCTCCTCGATCCACTTGTCGAGGATGTCTCTTTCCGCGCTGGATCGGCTCGAACGTCTGCCCAGTCCGAGCAGTCGGAATGACAGCTTTCCCGATGCTGGAGCTCGAGCCAGACGACATCTATGAGATCGAGCTATGCAGCGGAGAGCATCGACGCTGGCGCTATCTCGGACCGGATTCTCTGGCGTCCTCTTGGTGGCGCGATGAGGAAACGGGGAGCGAATTCAACGAAGCGAGCCTGATGTATGCTTGGCGAATCGTCCGGAGGCATGAGAACCCGGCAACGGGTAACTACTCAGGAGCCTCGACCAATGGCTGTGCAGTTCAAGCCAAACGAGGCTGAGGAGGCTGGCCCTGGAAAGTCAGGGTGAGGGCGTGAAAGAGATTGTGCCCCTGCTTGTGCAGGGTGGCGAGGTAGGAACGGATCGTACAAAAGGTATCGGCGCCATTTCTGGTCCGGAAGCCGCCGGATATCTTCTGTTTGACCTTTGGCATGCGAACCGCTTGCTCGGCGAGGTTGTTGGAGAACGGGACGTTGGGATCAGAAGCGAAGCGCCAGACATCCTCGGCATAGGTGCGCAAGCGCCAGAGGAGGTTGGTCGCCTTGCTCT
>NZ_JDSS02000024.1:121650-122052 GCF_000584955.1 Candidatus Accumulibacter vicinus | reverse complement strand
GCAGGGTGGCAAGGTAGGAACGGATCGTGCAAAAGGTATCGGCGCCGTTTCTGGTCCGGAAGCCGCCGGAGATCTTCTGTTTGACCTTCGGCATGCGAACCGCCTGCTCGGCAAGGTTGTTGGAGAACGGGACGCTGGGGTCAGAAGCGAAGCGCCAGACATCATCGGCATAGGTGCGCAAGCGCCAGAGGAGGTTGGTCGCCTTGCTCTGTCGTGTTCGTCCGCGCTTCCCCGATTTTTCCGCCTGCGGATTGAGGACCTCGCCTTCGCTGAGAATTTCGGTATATCGGTTACGCCACAGCGCAACGCGTTCGACGGGTAGCGAACCGCCCGCCTGGTTCACCTCATGGCAGGCAGCCACCAGAAGTTCGATCAGGCGGCCTGCCCAAGCCTGCTGGAGTT
>NZ_JDSS02000024.1:121484-121640 GCF_000584955.1 Candidatus Accumulibacter vicinus | reverse complement strand
CGCGTTCGACGGGTAGCGAACCCCCCGTCTGGCTCACCTCATGGCACGCGGCCACCAGAAGTTCGATCAGGCGGCCTGCCCAGGCTTGGTGAAGTTCCTCGAAAAGGTACGTCAATTCCCGCAGGTGATGGGCATTGCACAGCCCGTGCTTGCACC
>NZ_JDSS02000024.1:121369-121474 GCF_000584955.1 Candidatus Accumulibacter vicinus | reverse complement strand
TGCGGTGGATCGACAGCGAACCCCCCGTCTGGCTCACCTCATGGCACGCGGCCACCAGGAGTTCGATCAGGCGGCCTGCCCAGGCTTGGTGAAGTTCCTCGAAAA
>NZ_JDSS02000024.1:120943-121031 GCF_000584955.1 Candidatus Accumulibacter vicinus | reverse complement strand
CTTGCCCCGTTTCTCGTGACAGCCGAGCCAGGTGAGCATCGTCGTCACCAGCGCGTGCATCCAGTGCAGCTTACCGGCCACCCGCATC
>NZ_JDSS02000024.1:108765-120933 GCF_000584955.1 Candidatus Accumulibacter vicinus | reverse complement strand
CCAGTGAACCAGCAAAACAGAGATCAGCGCGCCAGTGGCCAGCGCTTCAGAAGATGGGGGAGACACACCACACCCGAAAGCCGACATTGAAGCTGCGGCGGCCGGGGTGGGGTGGGAGTGGATGCGGACGGCACAACGCGCGAGGTCACGGTTGTCGTACCACGAGCCGCCGCGCAGCATGCGCGGGAACGTGCCACCGGGGCCGGTTTCGCTGGGTTTGTCATACCGGTTCAGGCACCACTCCCAGACGTTCCCCGCCATGTCGAGAGCCCCGCAGGGCGAGGCACCCTGCGGATAGACGCCCACCGCCGAGGTACGCCCGAGATGGTGCGTTCCGGCGTCACCCCATGTCTCGTCGATATTGGCGTGCCCCGGCACGAATTCGCCCCAGGGGTATTCGCGGCCATCGGCGCCGCGCGCGGCCTTTTCCCACTCCTGCTCGCTCGGCAACCGGACTTCGTAGCCCAGCGTCTGGCTCAGCCAGCGACAGAAGGCCATCGCCTCGAACCACGAAACAGTCTCGCGCGGATGGTTGGCATGGTCCCACACCGGTTCGGCAGGGCGCTCTGATCGCTCCGCGAGTCCTTCCCACCAGTGGGGATTGGCAAAGCCCTGCGGGTCGTCGATGAAGCAACGGAACTGGCAGTTGGTGATCGGATAGCGGGCGATGTGGAAGGCTGGTAGCCAGATCTCTTGCTGCTCTTCTCCGTAGCGGAACTTTCCCGCAGGGACTTCAACCCAGTCGATGTCCGGCACCTGGCGTTTGCGCGCCGCATCGAAACGCACGCCGACGCCACGCCGGTCGTCGAGCGGCAGGCCGCCGAGGCTGAGTCGGCCCAACGCGCGACCGACGGCCGCACGCGCTTCGAGCTCGGGATCCTGTTTGAGGTTGGCGAGCCGCGGCTGCCAAGCCTGCCGCAAGCGCCGCAAAGCCGCTGCCGGCGATGCACTGCGCCGCGACTTCGGGCTGCGCCTGCAGCAGCCATTCAACGACCGGCGTGCAGTCGTCGCCGTGCAGGCCGGCGAGCAGCACCGCAGCCTCCTCCCAGCCACTGCGCTCCCACCAGCGCGCCGCCGGCCACAGTTCGCCGGCATGCCAGGTGCCCGAGGCCAGCCGCGTCCGCATGCCGCGGGCGGTGAAGTATTCCTGCAGCAACTGGTGGCTGAATCTCACCTCGTGCTCGCCCACCGCCAGCAGGCTGGCGGCAGCGGCCCGGTGCAGCAGACCGCCGTCGAGCCATCCGGCGGCCTCAGAGCGGTCGACCGCCGTCGCGGCATCGCCGCGCGCATCGTCGCCAGCCGCCGCCGCGATGCCGCGCCGCGACTGCATGTGCCAGGCCAGGCCCTCGAGCGCGGCGAGCAGACGCTCGCCTTCCGTCGTGAGCCGCAGCGGTTCGACTGCCGCTTCCGGCTCGTCGGCCAGACGCTCGCGCAGCAGCAGAACCTCGACAAAGCGGTCGAAGAGCACGGCCCGGTTCTGCGGCACATCGCCCGAATCGAGATAGACGCAGGTCAGCATGTAGAGCAGGTACGGATTGCCGGCCAGCCGCATCAGGCTGCGCGGATCGTGCACGGCCTGCCGCCAGGTGCGGTCCATGGCCCCGGTCGTGCGGCTGTAGATGTCCGGATTCGCGCGTGGCACCTCGGTCGCCGACCAGAACAGCGAAAGACTGGCGCCGGCGGCTTGCCAGGTCAGCCATGCCTGCCGCACGTCATCGCCCCCGGCGAGGCGCCAGAACAAATCCTCGCCGCGCTGCCGCCCGGCCGCCGCGCGCACCGCCGGTTCGAGCGCGTACGTCAGGTAGCCGGTGACGAACTCGAAGATGCGCGGCGGATCGAGCGGGCGGATGCTGACGGTGTCGAGATCGAGCGACAGGGCGCCGGTGTAGTCCAGTTCGCGGCAACTGACCATCGCGGCAAGTGCGCGGTGCTCCAGCAGAAAGGCCTTGATCTCGGCCGCCTTGGCGGCGCGCTCGGTAACCGGCATTTCGTTCAGGCCGTCGAACAGCAGCAGCGCGCGCCTGGACGCGAGCAGGCTGGCGAGATGGGCGCCGAGTTCGCCCAGCTGATGTTCGAGAAAGGCCGGCAGTCCTTCCTCGGTCCCGGTCCACTTGCCCAGGCTGACCAGCAGCGGAATCGGCGCCGCCGCGTCGGCGAGCGCCGCCTCCAGCGCGTCGTGCGCGAGCTTCCACAGCGTCGTCGTCTTGCCCGCGCCCGGCTCGCCGAGCAGCACCGCCCGGCGCACCTGGCCGAAAGCCTGTGCGATGTCCTCGTAGGCGCGCGGCTCGCTGCACGCTTCGGCCGTGCCGCCGAAGCGGTGGCGCAGGAGACGCAATTCCGGGCGCATGACGACGGCCGGCAGGCTGGTGGCCGCTGCCGCCGGCGTGAGCACCCTGGCGACGCCGGCCATCGGCGTGTACAGTTCGGTGTGCACCAGCTCGCCGAGTTGCAGGCGGCGCAGGTAAGCCAGCTCGGCGTCGCGCTGACTTGCCGCCGCAGCGGACGGAGCCGTTGCTGGCAGCGGCACGGGCAGCGAACGCAGCAGGCGCTGCACGCCGACTGCGAAGTCGGCGCCGCGGATCGAGATCGGCTGCAGGTCGAGCATGCGCAACGGCAGCTCGCAGTCTTCGGCCAGCAGCGGAACGATGGGCTTGCCGCGCCTCTGCGCCAACAGGCACTCCACCCGCACCCATTTGCTGGCGTTGGCGGCCGCGGAGACCAGGGTGACGACGGCGTAGGCTCGCTCGATGCCTTCGGCAATGGCCGCCTCCCATACCTCACCGCCAGTGATTTCGCTGCTGTCGAGCCAGCAGTCACGGCCAGCGCGCCGCAGGTCGGCCACCAGACGATCGGCGATCTGCCGGTCGCTGCGCGCGTAGCTGATGAAAATCACCGGACCGGGCGTGCACTCATGCCGGGGGTCGATCCTGCGGACCCTTTCCGGTCAACCCGCGTCCGGAAAGTCGGCCCCGAGCGAAACGTCCCGCCACGTCGCCATCTCCGCTGAAAACTCCTGCAGCTTGGCGGCGGTCAGTTCGAGCGCCGGCCGGCCAAGCAGCAAATGCAGCGGCGCCTGCGGCGCTTCGACCGCTTGAATGATCGCTTCCGCACCGCGCACCGGGTCGCCCTGCTGCCTGCCGTTGTAGCTCCGGATGACGGCCCGGCGGGCGCCCGCGGACGGTGCGTAGTCGGCGATGGCGTTCTTCGGCGTCTTCAGTGAACGGCCCGCCCAATCCGTGCGAAACGGCCCCGGCTCGACGATCGTCACCTTGATGCCGAGCGCCGCGGCTTCCTTGGCCAGGGCCTCGGACAGTCCCTCGACGGCAAACTTGCTGGCGTTGTAGTAGCCGATGCCCGGAAAACCGATCAGTCCGCCCACCGACGAGATGTTGACGATGTGGCCGCGACGGCGGGCGCGCATCCCGGGGAGCACGGCCTTGGTCATGTTGGCCAGACCGAAGAGGTTGGTCTCGAACATCGCCCGGACTTCGTCGTCCTCGCCTTCCTCGACCGCCGACAGATAGCCGTAGCCGGCGTTGTTCACCAGCACATCGATCTGCCCGAAGCGTTCTTCGGCCTGTCGGACGACGTCGGCGATCTGCTGCGGAACGGTCACGTCGAGGGCGGCGACCAGGGCGTTCCCGGCCGGGACAAATTCGTCGAGCGCTGCCGGATTGCGCGCCGTCACGACGACGCGGTAGCCGCGCTGCAGCAGCACTCTGGAGAGTTCGCGGCCGAAACCGGTCGAGCAGCCGGTAATCAGCCAGACGGAGGTGGTGGAGGTCATGGTCAACTCGCAAGATGTGTTGTGGGCCAGGAAGCTAAGATACCCGATCCACCGTGCGAATGGTCGTCTTTGTCGCACACCGCTGGCCAGCGCTTGCGTGCGCCTTCCTTGTATCGCTCAGTCGTTGTACTTCTTCACCCAGGCCGCGTAGCGGTCCACCCAGTTCTGCAGGAACCGCCGGCTTCCTGCGCCGATGTGGCCAGCCTCGTCGAACAAACCCTCCTGGACATCACGGACAGCGCATCGTGCCGGCGGGGAGCTTCCGCCCGCCGACAGACAGGCTCCCGGCGACCGTCAACTTATTTTCCGACCGGCGGTTTCTGCTCGGTGATCGGCCTATACTTGATCAACACCTGCGTTCGCGGGTGCTCACGAGGAGTACGATCATGGGCAAGATAAGGCAGGGCAACAAGGAACAGAAGAAGCAGCCGCTGTTGACTCCCAAGGAAAAGCGGTCCGCCAAACAGGCCGAGAAGCGTGCGACGGATATCGTGCCCCTGGTCAGCCGCTGAACCGCCGCACGGGTGACGGGCCGGCCCTGCGGTTCAACTGCCGGGTAGATTCAGGCGGTGGAACCGCAGCGGGATGCCGTTCAACATGACGACCAGGTCATCCGCGTAATGCACCAGATGTGCGGACCACTTGCCCTGCAGGTGGTGTGGTACCCAATACGCTGCGCAGGGCATCGCCATCGACGATGGCCCACGTTTCCGTCTCGCGCACCGGAATGACGGCGACGCCGAGACGCGCGTCAGCGTGTTCCTGACGCAGTCTATCGATTGCCGGCTGAGCCTGCTCCTTGCGCTTGCGTTCAGGGTCGCCCGCACCGTCGGCATGAATGAAAAGTATGCGCCATGCGTTGCGTGCTTCCCTCGCCGCCCGCACAATCCGTTCCACTCGGGACGCTTCATCTGCTTGCGGGCGGGTGGTCCAGGCACAGCACTTCGCTCACCTCGACAGCGTGCGCCGCGTCGCGCGTGGCAAGACGACGGTGAATACTCGCCGAATCTCCTCGGCCATTGCCGAGCTGAGGGCATTCACTCCTGGGTGGCTTGACTGTCTGGCAATGATTCGCCAGACAGCCGCAGCGATCAATTGCGTTAGGTTAGTATTCGTCACCCCATATCTCAGGAGACTTGCAACCATGACCACACTTTTCAGCCCGCTCAAGCTTGGCGCCCTGACTGCGCCGAACCGGATTTTCATGGCCCCCATGACCCGCTGCCGGGCCGACGCCGAGCACGTGCCCACTGCATTGATGAGCGAATACTACGCCCAACGAGCGACTGCCGGATTGATCATTGCCGAAGCCACCATGGCCATGGAGAACAACTCCGCATTCTGGAGGGAGCCCGGAATACACTCCCCCGCCCAGGTGGCCGGCTGGAAGCAGACCACCGATGCGGTGCACGCCGCCGGTGGCCGAATCTTCCTGCAGATCTGGCACGGCGGCCGCGCGTGCCATCCGCTGCTGAACGGTGGCGCCCAGCCGGTGGCCCCGAGCGCGATTGCGATCACTGGTGACGAGGTGCTGACACCGCAGGGCAAGCAGCCCTACGTCATCCCGCGCGAACTGCGCGACGACGAACTGCCGGGCATTGTCGCCGGCTTTCGGAAAGCGGCCGAAAATGCCCAGGCAGCGGGCTTCGATGGCGTCGAAGTCCACGGCGCCAACGGCTACCTGCTCGACGAGTTCCTGCGCGACGGCGCCAACAAGCGCTCGGGTCCATACGGTGGCTCGCTCGAAAACCGGGCTCGCCTGCTGTTCGAAGTGATCACAGCCGTCAGTAGCGTCTGGGGCAACGACCGGGTCGGCCTGCGCCTTTCGCCGCTCAACAGCTACAACAGCATGATCGACAGCGACCCGATCGGACTCGCCACCTGGCTTGCCGAACGGCTCAACGATTTCGCCCTCGCTTACCTGCACGTGATGCGCGCCGACTTCTTCCGGCAGCAGAGCGGTGACGTGCTGACGCCGGTGCGCGCGAACTACCAGGGGACACTGATCGGCAACATGGGCTACACCGCCAGCGAAGCGGCGCAGGCCATTGGCGAAGGAAGGCTCGACGCGGTTGCCTTTGGCTCCAGCTTCCTCGCCAATCCCGATCTGCCGGCACGAATCCAGGCCGGCGCAGCGCTGAACAAGCCCAATCCGGGGACGTTCTATACGCCGGGACCGGCAGGCTACACCGACTATCCGGCAATGACCGCCTGATCCCTGGCGCCATGAACAAGCTCTTCGCCAACACCCCTCGCGACCTGCCCGAAGAACGCTGCTAACGGTCATGACTTTTCCAGGCACCCCCGATCATGAAAGTCATGACCGTTTCCCTCTCCCCCGACCCCTCCCCCGCAAGTGGGGAGGGGGGATTCGTGAGTCGCATACGCGACTTTCACATTAAACCCTGGCCTGATCGCCGCAACACCGGCGCATCGTCGGCGAACCCTCACCCCAGCGAAGAACGAAAGCGTACCCCGAGCCGGCGCAGCGTTCTTTCCGCAGCCAGCACGCCGCGGTACTGTGCTTCCTCAAACAGCGAAAAGCCGCTGACGTCGGCGTGTGCGAAGCGCAGGCGTTCGCCGTCGATGGCGAATTGCTGGCGCGCCGCACCGGTGATCAGACCGGGCAAGGGGCGGGCCATGGCATGACCATTGCGAAAGACATCCAGGCGAGTCGTCAGTTGCCGGATGTCGGGGTGCGGCTGTTCGAGTTCGGCGAGGATCTGTTCGGCCCAGATCTCGCGTGGCGTGTCGCGCAGCGCTTCGCGGCCCTGTTGCGGGCTCATGTCGTCGAAGGCCCGGTAGCAGGTGAACACCGTTGCCCCCGGTCGCAGGCGCATCTGCTGGTGCGTCGCCACCACATAACCCAGGCTGGCACCGCCGTAGAGGACGTTGTCCCAGGCCGGTGCCGCGCCGGCACGGTCGTCGGGGAAGCGCGACAAGGTCAGGTTGGCGACCAGCCAGGGCGCGTAGCTGTAGCTGCGAGCGGCGGCCTGCAAAGCGGGCTGTCCGGCGAAAACCAGGGGAACGAGAAACAAGGGCGCGGCCCAGATCAGTTGTTCGACGAGCAGGCGCAGCGTCCGGTCTTCGCCTGGCAAGCACAGGTCGACGGCGATCGGGCGGCCACGCGCAGCGGCAGCGACATGGAAGACCAGCGCACGCGTCAGCAAGCGTTCGCCAACGCGCGCCTGGATCGAGCGCAGCATGCCGGCCACCAGCCAGGCGTTGCCTGTCGGTGCGGTGAGCACGGTTTCGCTGCCTGCGTTCTGCGCCTCGCCGTCGCGACACGCAAAATAGTGGATGCCGGCCCAGGCCGAGACCGCCGCGCTGCCGGTTCCATAATCATCGCGGCAGGCGTAGTTGACGTACCAGTGCAGATGCGGTGAATCGAAACCCTGCGCGAACAGCCAGTCGCGCATGCTGATCCGGTCAAGCGCCAGCAGCTCGGGAGCGCGGCTCGACAGCGCCATCGGCAAGGCGAAGGCACGTCGCCCGAGGCCATCGCGGCGGAGCCTGAAATCCTCCATCAAGTCGCTGAACTGCTGATACTGGTGGCGCTCGGCGGCACTGACCCCGGTCTGCGGCAGCAGGCCCTCCTGCCAGCGGCCGTGACGATAGAGTCGCTCCTGCGGCGTCGCACACAGGTAGCGCTCGTCATAGACCGGCTGCACGGCGCGCGGATCGCCCTGCAGCACGCCCAGCTCGGCAAGCAACTCGCGCACCGCCGTCGCCTCGCGCGTCGGCAGTGGCAGGTAATGCGCGCCCCAGGGATAGGCGCTGACGGCGTTGCTCCCGGCGCGCGAATTGCCGCCAGCTGCGCTTTCGAGTTCAACGATCAGGAAATCGGCGAAGCCCGATTGGGCAAGTTTCCAGCCGGCGGCGAGTCCGCCGATGCCGGCGCCGACGATCAGCACCGGGACCTGCCTGGTCTCGCCGGGCGGAGCGAAGTTCCCCTCACGCAGCCGATGGCCGAGGTTGAGCGAAGCCCCGAGCAGATCGCCAGGCGGCAAGGGGACTGGTGCGCAGCCGCAACCGGCGAGTGAAGCTGCACCCGCTGCAGCAACTGCGGTGAGGAAATCACGTCGATCCATCAGCGGATCACCTGCCGCCACTCGTGCTCGAAGTAGCGGACCAGCACCTGGTTGTTGAGCCGGTTCACCTCGGCCTCGACGCGCGCCATGTCCTTGGGAAAGAGAAACAGGGCCGGTGTCGTCTCGGGGCTCAGGAAGCGGGTGTCGACGGCGTAGGACTGCGGCGGCCGATAGTCGCGGCGACCGGCGAGCACGAAACCCCATTCCCCGAACGATGGCACCAGAGCGTGGTAGGGGGTGGCGACCAGGCCGACGCTCTCCAGCGTCGTGACGATGCACCAGAAGGATTGTCGGGCGTAGAGTGGCGAAGTGGCCTGGACGACCATCAAGCCCCCTCCTGCCAGGTGCTTTTCGAGCAGGCGGTAGAAAGCGGCGCTGTAGAGTTTGCCGATCGCAAAGTTCGATGGATCGGGAAAATCGACGACGACGAAATCGAAGAGATCGTCGTTTTCCTCGAGCCACTGCAGCCCGTCGGCATTGACCACCCGTACCTTCTGCGAGTGCAGCGCGTCTTGATTGAGTTTGCGCAAGGGCGGCGCACTGGCGAAGAGGCGCGTCATCGCCGGGTCGAGGTCGACCAGCGTCACCGACTCGATCTGCGGATACTTGAGGATTTCGCGCAGGGCCAGCCCGTCACCGCCGCCCAGCACCAGCACGCGGCCTGCTGCCGGCAGCGTGGCCAGCCCCGGATGGACCAGTGCCTCGTGATAGCGGTACTCGTCGCGCGAACTGAACTGCAGGTTGTTGTTGAGATGGAGGCGCAAATCATCCTTCCAGCGGGTGACGACGATGCGCTGATACGGCGTGTTCTCGGCATGCACGATTTCATCGGTGTAGAGATGCGCTTCAGCCAGTGAGGTCAGTTCGCCCGCCGCGGCAAATGCCGCGAGCAGCGCCAGCAGCGAGACACCGCCCTGGACACGCAGCCAGCCGGCGTTCTGCAGTTGCTGGCGAAACAGCCAGCACGCCCAGAGCGCCACCGCGACGTTGAGCAGACCGAACAACAGACCGCTGCGCATCAGCCCGAGATGCGGCACCAGCAGCACCGGAAAGAGAATCGAAACGGCAAGCGCGCCGAGGTAATCGAAGGTCAGCACCTGCGAGACGAGATCCTTGAATACCAGGTCGTGTTTGAGGATGCGCATGATCAGCGGAATTTCCAGCCCGACCAGCACGCCGATGGCGACCACCGCCAGATACAGCGCCAGCTTGAACGGCGCCGGCGACCAGGCGAAAATGAAGAACAGCGCCGCCGCCGAGAAGCCGCCGAGAACGCCGACCAGCAACTCGACCTGAATGAAACGTGCCACCAGATGTTTTTCGATGTAGCGCGACAGCCACGAACCGATTCCCATGGCGAACAGGTAGGTCCCGATGACCGTCGAGAACTGGGTGATCGAGTCGCCGAGCAGATAACTCGCCAACGCCCCGGCGATCAGCTCGTAAGCCAGCCCACAGGAAGCGACGATGAAAACGGAAAAGAGCAGCGCGTGGTTGATCATCGGGAGGGTTCAGCGATTCACAGGCCATCGGGCAAGGCGCCCGCGGGCCATTTTATTCCGAAAAGCGAAATCTGCCGCCAGGCGCAGGAGGTCGGCCGACTGGCGGAGCCGTGCCGCGTAGCTCGCCAGCCCCGAATTGCGTTACCATGCGCTCGACAAACAAGCTGGAGAAGTCCTTGCCGGGCAAATCGTTGTTCACGCTCGTGCCCCCCGGAAACCCTGGATTCGGATGACCCTATTGATGAACCCCAACGAGCCCGAAATGGCCCGCCCTGTACTGGCAGTGCTTTTCCTCTGTGCGCTGATCGCCGCTTCGGTCTGGATCCTGCGCCCGTTTCTGCCGGCACTGATCTGGGCAACGATGGTCGTCATCGCCACCTGGCCCCTGCTGCTGCGGGTGCAGCGACGCCTTGGCAATCACCGCACTCCGGCAGTGATCGTCATGACCCTCCTGGTCCTGCTGGTTCTGGTCGTTCCCCTGTCGCTGGCGATTGCCACCCTCGTCGACAATGCCGATCGGATCGTCGAATGGGGAAAAGACCTGACCGAATTCAAACTTCCGTTGCCACCCGCATGGGTCGGTGAGCTGCCGCTGGTCGGCGCACGTGCCGAGGAGGCCTGGGCGCAGCTTGCGGCCGTCAGAACGGCAGAACTCGCCGCCAAGGCGGCACCCTACGCGGGCAACCTGACCAAGTGGTTCGTCAGCGAGGTCGGCAGCTTCGGACTGGTTTTCGTACAGTTTCTGCTCACCGTCGCGCTGTCTGCAATCCTCTATGCCTCTGGCGAGCGCTTCGCTGCCGGCGTACGGCGTTTCGGCCATCGTCTCGGCGGCGCGCGCGGCGAGAGCGCGGTGGTGCTGGCCGGTCAGGCGATTCGCGCCGTGGCCCTCGGGGTCGGCATTACCGCATTCGTGCAGTCGATCCTTGGCGGCATCGGCCTGGCCATCGCCGGCCTGCCGTTCGTCCCCGTCCTGACCGCGCTGATGTTCATGTGCTGCATCGCGCAGCTTGGACCAGCGCTGATTCTCGCACCCGCCGTTTTCTGGTTGTACTGGAGTGACAGCAGCGGCTGGGGAACCTTTCTTCTGGTCTGGGCGATTTTTGTCGGCACCATGGACAACTTCCTGCGTCCGCTCCTGATCAGGCAGGGCGCCGACCTCCCCTTGCTGCTGATCCTCGCCGGCGTCATCGGCGGCATGCTGGCCTTTGGACTGGTCGGCATCTTCGTCGGCCCGGTCGTTCTGGCTGTTGCCTATACCCTGCTCGACGCGTGGATCAACGAGCGTCCGTCCGCTGCAGAGGAAGCGGAAACGGCAGCAGGCGTGGCCGCCGTCATCGAGTCACCAGACCACAGCCAACCACCGGCCTCATGACGATCCGAAAGCCGGCGCAGGACCGGGGGGTCAGTGCGAAATGTTAAGATCTTCGCTCTCTTTTCCGTCCGATCGGTGTTGCCATGTTTTCAGGAATCATTGCCGCTGTTGGCCAGATCACCCACATCACCCCACGTGATGACGGGGCCGCAACCGTCCGTCTGACGGTCGACGCCGGCCGGCTCGGACTTGATGATGTCGGCATCGGCGATTCGATCGCCTGCAGCGGCGTCTGCCTGACGGTGGTCGACAAACAGGACAATTGCTTTTTCGTCGATGTCTCGCCCGAATCGCTGGCGTGCACCGTTGGCCTCGCGGCGCCTGGTCCGGTCAACCTGGAAAAGGCGCTGCGCCTGGCCGACCGCCTCGGCGGACATCTCGTCTCCGGCCACGTCGACGGTATTGGCGAAGTGCTGCGTTTCGATCCGGTCGGCGACAATCGTCTGCTTGAAATCCGTGCGCCGGAAAATCTCGCCAGATACATCGCACGCAAGGGCTCGATCAGCGTCGATGGGGTCAGCCTGACGACCAACTCGGTCGACGGAGCAGCGTTCAGCATCAACCTGATCCCGCACACGCTTGCCTCCACCACTCTTGGATGCCTGCAAACCGGCAGCCGGGTCAATCTCGAAGTCGACCTGATCGCGCGCTATTGCGAAAGGCTTCTGGACCCCCCAAAATAGACCTTTACAAGCCGTTGATTTTGCGTAGAAGAACTATTGTCTGAGTTGTTTCAGGACCATCATGTTGCTGCCGAAACATGCGGGTCGCCAACCTGAAAAGCGACCTCCAGACTAGCACTCCCCCATGTGCTACACTTATTTATGTGTTATTCACCAAGGGACAAAAATGGCTACCGTAAACTTCACAGGTTCCGTTGATCGCGATCTGCTCAAGCGTGCCAAGGTGATCGCGGCCAAGACTGACACGTCGGTCAACGCACTGTTCAATGCTGAACTGCGCCATCTCGTCGAGACCTTTGAGGCCTCGGAATCGACCGGCAACCAAAACTTCAAGGTACTGCTCGACTTTTCGCTGGGGCGCATCGGTGACGATAAAGTCATGCAGGCGCTGGGCATCGACAGCGAGGAAGACCTATTCCTGCTGATGGCGCAGGCGCATTTGCCCATGCCACGACTACCGGATGCCACTACACAGGGGATGGTCGACCAACTGAACGCCTTGCCGACCGCTTGAGTCAGGCCGCAATGTCATCGGCCAAAGATATTGCGCTGCTGCCCGATGCTGGGCCGCTGATCACGCTAGCCTACGCCGATGCGCTCGACGTGCTGTTCAATCCGGGCTGGACAGTCATGCTGGTGGATATGGTCCGGCACGAAGTCACGCGCAACCAGACACCGACCAGCAGCCAGTTAGCGGCTTGGGCCGCATCGGCACAGATTCCTGTCCTGCCCA
>NZ_JDSS02000024.1:108501-108740 GCF_000584955.1 Candidatus Accumulibacter vicinus | reverse complement strand
CGCTGGCGCAGGCCAGGAGCCGCTTCGGACCTATCGACGGCGTCATCCACGGCGCCGGCATCGTCGCCGAGCAGGCCTTCCTGGCCGTACAGGACACCCGGCCGGAGCATTGCGCCGAACACTTCCGTCCCAAGGTGGACGGCCTGCGAGTGCTGCACCGCCTGCTGCGCGACGACCCGCCAGATTTCTACATCCTGCTCTCGTCGATCTCGGCGGTACTCGGCGGCCTCGGTTATGCC
>NZ_JDSS02000024.1:107502-108248 GCF_000584955.1 Candidatus Accumulibacter vicinus | reverse complement strand
GCGACAACCTGGTCCAGCCTGGCTGTCCATCGGCTGGGATGCCTGGCTCTCCGCTGCCAGCGCGGGCAGGCACGGCATGGGCGCGGTCGTCAATACCCTGGCGATGTCCACCGCAGAGGGGGTGGATGCCTTCCGCCGTATCCTCGGCGCTGACCTCGGCGCACAGGTGCTGGTATCCACCAGCGATCTCCCGACGCGCGTCGAGCAATGGGTCAAACGCAAGCCGCGCGCTGCCGCCACCCCGATGGCCGACGCCACACCGAGCATCACCTACGCCACTGCCATGCAGACGGCGATTGCCCGCATCTGGGAAAACGTCCTCGGCGTCAGCCAGATTGCTGCGCAGGACAACTTCTTCGACCTGGGTGGCGACTCACTGCTCCTGATGGACGTCATCGCCCGCCTCAAGGCCGGCTACGGAATCGTCCTCAATCCACGCGAAATCATGTTCCAGACCCTCGCTCAGCTCGCCGCCCAATGCGAGGAAAGACAAGCTGCGCAACGACGACCCGCCGCAGCGGCTGCCCCGGCAGAGCCTCCGGCTGCCGCAGCAAGTGTGGCCATGCCGGCAAGCACACCGGCGCCGCAGCGTAAGGGTGGCCTGTTCGGGGCCTTGAAGAGGAAAATTCGTGCCGGATAGACGAATCAGCTCTCGAACACCCGTCCGCCGACGCACGCATTTGGCGCGATCTGCTGCGCCCCGGAGGGCTTCCAGGCCGGGTGCAAGCACAGTGCCGCCCGATTTT
>NZ_JDSS02000024.1:103365-107247 GCF_000584955.1 Candidatus Accumulibacter vicinus | reverse complement strand
ACGCATGGGGCGCGATCTGCTGCGCCCCGAGGGCTTCGGCCGGGCGAAAGCACATCGGCCCCCTGATTTCCGGGAAATCAAGATCCCGAACAACGACCGAAGCGGCTTGTTTTGCTGGTCCTGAACCCGGTCTAAGGAAGCAAGCAAAAACAACTTGAACAATATGACTTATTTGTCATTGCTCCGAGGTATCAATCGGTAGTTCCATTCACCATGAAACGGGTCGCGCTCGATAGCAAGCGACGGAAGTTCCTCGTCGGACACCTTGATTCCGGACGTATAGGCGTTCTCATCGAGCGCAGCCTTGATTCGTAAGCCCGTGTCGGCTGTGGTGTTGCCAATGAGGTTCACCACCACCTGCCGACTCACCAGCGGTCGTCCACGCCAACTCGGGTGATATGGCAGAACATACGGTGCTCGATCTTGTTCCATTTGCGGGTTCCAGGCGGGAGATGACAAACCTGAGCCGTCAGGCGCAGTTCATCGGCCAGTTTTTGCAACTCTCTTCGCCATAGACGCACGCGATAACCGTTGCTGCCACCGCCGTCCGCAGTGATCAGCAGACGGCGAACATTCGGGTAGGTCACCTGTCCCATTTCACGCCACCAGCGCCGGATGCTCTCGACGGCGAATTCGGCGGTATCGTGGTCAATACCGACACTCACCCAGCCGGTATTGGTGGTCACGTCATCAACCCTGTAGGGCGCGACCTTGCCCAGTTCTCGGTCAATGAAGTCATGAACCCTGACTTCTTCTGGGTGCCCCTTGGGCTGCCATTCTTTACCGGCATTCTTGAAGTCGCCTATCGCCTCTGGTCATTCCGTGACCGTCCCGAATCCGTACCGCTGACCAAACGCCAGCCAGGCCCGTCGGGCAGAAAGGCGAGCCGGTTCGGAACCCTCCACCCGCCCCAGGAGGTCCAGCAGCGCTTTGAGAGGCGCGTCCGTCTCGTTGCCGATGGCGTCGATGACCGTTCTTCGGTCGCGCATCCGCTGCGCACGCTTGCGCTCTCGGGCCGTCATCGCTCGCTCGCCCTGGGGTGGGCGGCCTCTTTTCGTGATAGTCACCAGGGGGTCGGTCCTCTTCTCCTCCGGTTCTGGTGACCGTCACGAAAGGACCGGAACGCTCTGCGGTCGGCTGTCCCAAGGTCCGCAGGCGTCGTTCCGCCCGGAGCCACTGCCTCGGGTCGTTGGCGGTGAGGGCACGACCGCGCGAAGCAGTCGCCTGGCCGGTGGTGCCTCACCGGCCGGCCGCCACGCGACGCAGCGAGGGCACCTCGGGGGACGCGAAGACCTCCAGGTAGAGCTTCTCGTCGAGCTGCGGCAATTCACGCTGGGCCGCCGCGGCAAGCAGTTCGGCGGCGAGCGTAGTCAGGATGCGGTAATTGCCGGCGGCGTGATCGCACAGCGTATGACCGAGCGCGGGGGGCATCAGGCTGGCGTTGCCGGCGCTGCTCAGCAGAGAGGTCAGGCAGGCGAGCAACTCGTCGCGCGACGCCTACTCGGTGGCGAGACGGGTGCGGATGCGGGAGCCCAGCGGGATCAACTCCTCGCGGCGTAGCTTCTCGATCAGACGCGCATCGCCGGCCAGCACGACACACAGGAGCGGCTGCAAATCGAAGCGCTCACTGGCGAGCAGGCGCAACTCGCACAGGACCGCCGGACTCATCTCCTGCGCTTCATCGACCAGCAACACCGCCCGCCGACGGGTCGTTTCCAGAGGCGCGAACCAGACTTCGCGCAATGCCTTGAAGCCACCCCAGCGGTTGTGTGGTCGCAAGAGCACGGCGAAGAGGTCGCCCATTTCGCGATAGAAATCGGCCAGATTGCTCTGCGGAGGGTGGATCGCGCCGACGGTCACGTCCGGCAGGCGTCCCAGGCGGTCGTCCAGGAGGCGCAAGGCGACGCTTTTGCCGGTGCCCGGATCGCCGTGAATCATCGCGAAGCCGCCTTCGCGGATCTGGGCGTGCTCGATTCGCCAGCAGAAGTTCTCGATCCGGGGCGGAACAAAGAGCGCTTCAATCGGCAAGTCGGCGGCGAAGGGATTCCACTTCAGCCCGTAGAGGGCGAGGAGCCGATGGTTCATGCCGGCTCCTGGTCGTCGGACGCCAGATACGCCGGCGGCAGGCCCGTGGCGGCGTAGTCGGCGAGCAGCTGGCGCAGCAGCGGCGCGATGCCGGTGGACGGGGGCACCCGCGCCCTTACAAGTGTAGGTTTTTTGGCGGCTGTGGGTGGGCATCTGGTGGCCAGACAAGATGTCCCCATACAAGTGGAGAGAGGCTAGAACGGAGCTTTTTGCCGGAGGTGAATCATGTTTCGCTATCCCGAATTTTCTCCCTGGATGGCCACTGTTTCCAAGCATTTTCCGGGTTTGAGCAAACCGCTTGCGGCGGGCCTGGCGTGGTGGAGCCTAGGCATGATCCTCGCTCGGTCTTGCGCATTGAGTGCGGTGGCCGGCCTACTGGCACCGCTGCTGGGTCAATCGTTCCACACGGTGCGCGAACGCCTGCGAGACATGTATCGCGAAGCGAGCGCGAAAGCAGGGACGCACCGTGCCGAGCTTGATGTGAGCGAGTGCTGGGCACCGTGGTTGGCTTGGGTGCTTGAGGGCTGGTCCGGCCAGCAAGTGGCGATTGCCCTCGATGCGACCACGCTGGGCCAACGCTTTGTGGCGCTCGTGATCAGTGTGCTCTATCGTGGCTGTGCTGTCCCGGTCGCCTGGAAAATTCTGCCCGCCACCGAGAAGCCTCCGTGGCAGCCCGAATGGCTGGCCTTGTTGAAACACTTCAGCGAAGTTGTGCCACCCGGCTGGACCGTGATTGTCCTGGCCGATCGAGGCTTGTACGCCCAATGGCTATTCCAGGCGATTCAGGCACTGGGCTGGCACCCGCTGCTGCGCATCAATCCACAGGGCACGTTTCGACCTCGGGGCGAGTATCACTGGGTACCCTTGACCCAAGGGTACCCGCCGTGGGTCGGTCCTTTGCGAGCCAAGGCACGGCCTTCCACAGCAAGGAGGCTCGACTGGAGTGCACGTTGCTGGGCCGCTGGGACGCCGGTCATCAAGAAGCGTGGCGGGTGCTGACCGATCTGTCGCCACAAACAGCAGATGTTTGCTGGTATGGGTTGCGGGCATGGATCGAGCAAGGATTCAAACGTCTGAAACGGGGTGGCTGGCAATGGCAATACACCCGCATGGACGATCCCGCGCGCGCACAACGGTTGTGGCTCGCGCTGGCCTTGGCCACTTGGTGGCTGCTGTCCGTCGGCGGTGAAGCCGAAGCGGCCTTGCCTGCCGCGACTTTGCCGACCGTTCCCGGAGCCGCTCGGCGGCAGAACAACAGGTGGCGTTTGGTTGGGATCTTCCGCCAAGGCTGGAATTTGATTATCGCCGCTTTGCTCAGCCATCAAATGCTTCCCATCGCACACGCTGTCCCGGAACCTTGGCCAACTCTGCCACAGAACCAATGCTCGATAAAAAACCTACACTTGTAAGGGCGACGGGCGGGGGCCTACCGCGGGCAGGCGGATGTGCCTGGCCTGGTGACGGACGAGCCGCGGGCTGCGCCAGACCCTGTCGCGCAGCGCACCCGTGGGCTGTCCCCTTCCCGAGTGCGCACCGGCGTTGCGAAACCACTGGGCGGTTGGCTTCAGGAGGCGCCTTGAAGAGGGTGCGGAGGGTTTCGAGGTCGCCGGTGGGGACCGTGCGACAGCGGTAGCCAAGGGGCACAGACATGCCCACCCTTATATACCGCATCCGGGCCGGGAACGTCAGCGTCAGGCGACCGACCGCCACGGCGGCATCCCGATGGCCGCCGCGTAGTCGCCTCCCGCGAGCAGCACCGCCAGGGCATGCGGGGCGAGGACCTGTCCCGGCGACGCG
>NZ_JDSS02000024.1:100947-103028 GCF_000584955.1 Candidatus Accumulibacter vicinus | reverse complement strand
GGGCCAGAAGCGAAAGCGGCCCTGTGGCAGGCGCTTCTGGCCCAGCCAGAAGCCTTGACCGTCATAAACCAGAAGTTTGACCGCCGTGCGCTGGCGGTTGCGAAAGACGAACAGAGTACCGCTGAAAGGGTCTTCGGCCAGTATCTGACGCACGCGCCGGGCCAGCCCGTCGATACCGCAGCGAAAGTCGGCCGGCTCGGCAGCGACCCAGACGTGTCAGCGTGAAGGCAGCGGGATCACGTCCGCGCCTGCCACAGGCTGCGGGCGACTTCGGCGATGTCACTGCTGGCCGCACGCGGCAGTTCGATGCGCAGCGCCCGGCCGTGTCGGTCAGAGAGAACCAGAACGCAAGCCGCCGGGGCAAGCGCCAGACCAAAGTCGAGTTCGACGAAGGCCGGTGACTGCGGTACGCTCCGCTCGCCGGCAACCGGCCTCTTGCCCGTGCGGGTCAGCCGGCGCTTCCGACTGGTGTAGTCAAGCTTCAGGGCAACGGCGACTTTGGCTACCCCGTGCCGCTCGGCAAGCGCGATTGCTCGCGACCACAACTCTTCCGGAATTCGCGAACTACGAGGAAGGGGGCTCCGCCATTCGGCAAGAGCCGCCGCCGCATCCGCTAGCTGCGGATCGGCTAAGGGAAGGGACTGTGATGACATCGGGAGGCCCCTGGATCAGTAAACACGGGCCTACCACGCTATCAGACCAGCACAACGATTTCATGCAGCGTTGCCGAAAGGACACGGCCGCGAACTGGACGCCGCTCGGGCTGACGCAAGGTTTTCGCCGAACCCGAGAGGGCTACACGCCCACGCGCCGTGGCCCAAACGGGTCTTTGTCCGCCCCTTGCAGGCCAACGCGCGAGCCGTGCTTTCCCAACCCGATCCTCAACCCCCGCTATCGCACCGGAGCGCCCAGGATGATACTCACCGCCGAACAGAGGCGCACGCTTCCCGATTTCTTGGCCGACATCGCCGACCCACGTCGCGCCCAAGCGCAGGCGTCATCCCTTTGCGGCTGTGCTGGCCATCGCCACGGCGGCGGTCCTGTGCAGCATGCGAGGCGATACCTTGGGCGGTCACCACTGAGCCTTTTGGAAGATTGCGAAGTTCAGGCTCGACAGGGAATTCAGTGCCTTGGCGTGGATGGTGTGGGTATCCTGTAAACAGCGTTCGATGGCCGTGCTGAAGGAGGCGAAGTCACGGGAGTACTTGGCATAGAGGCACTGTTTTTTGACGAACTTCCACAAGCGCTCGATGAGAGTCAAATTGGGTGAGTAAGCGCTCAGCAAAAAGTCATCCGATAATCAGAGCCGAAGCCAGCCAAAATTTTGTCGACGTCGGCCTCCAGCGTCGCGGCGCTTCGAGCTTTGAAGGCCATCCATTCGTACTTCATCTAGGCCAGCGTGTTCAACATGACTGTCGACTAGTCGTTCGCGCCAGCGATGCGTGCGTTGATTCTATTGATGTCGAAGTGCTCCGGATCAAATTTTTCGCCGATCCACTCCTTGTAGTCCTCATGTTCCGGATGTTCGGGATCGGCCATCGCGGCCAAGAAACCTGCGTAACCCCAGACACCGCCAACATCTTCCGGCGGACACGCGCGGACCCCTTTGATGCATTGGGGCAGAGTGATTGCCGGATCAGCGGGCAGGATCTTCTCGAGGTCGATCTTGTGCTCCCAACAATCGCCAAAATCATACTCATAGACCATCGAATTCCCGACATTGATCAACAAGCGCTCAAGGTGGACCTTGCGCTCGTCGACCACCTCGAAGTCGGCATCCAGGCCGGAATCCCCGTAGCAATTGCCCGCCACCACGAACTGGTGCAGGTGACAGTTGTGCCAGCCCATCGCGGCCTGCAGCACCCGGTGCAGTTGCGCCAGGGTGATCGAAGACGGCACCAGCAGCCGCCGCCAGATTGGCGGCCGGCTGTTCTTGAGGGTGACCTTGATCTGATAGATCTTCTCAAGCGAACTTGCCGGCGTTGTCATTCAGCATTCTCCAGTGATTACACTCGACGCACGGACTATAGCATGCCGCTACAGGCGACTTCCAGTGCGCCAATACAAGCTCAACGCAGTCC
>NZ_JDSS02000024.1:89567-100592 GCF_000584955.1 Candidatus Accumulibacter vicinus | reverse complement strand
CGGCCACTGGCGGATCTCAGCTACACCGTGTTCGATACCGAGACCATTCCCCTAAAATGAGAACTTATCGACATCGATGCCAGTCTGCCGATGCTCGGGATCACGGATGCAGTAGAATCTGCCCATCTTCCAGGATGGCTTGCCGTGAAAGGTCTGTGATGCGTGCATACAAGGTTTTTCCTGCTCTGGCGCTGCTGATGCTGTTCAACATGGTCATCGCCAAGCCTTTGCCGGAGGATCCGCTCGAGCGCCGCTGCTGGTTACAATACACGGCCGAGCGAACTTCGCTGAGTCTGTTTGCCGAGTCCACACCGGTGACCTTCTCGAATCTTGGAGACGGATTCCAGGTACGCACGCCGTTCTGGATAGAATTCGGCATCCGCGGCATGGGGGTGATCCCTGCTGGCCACAAAAGGGAAAAAAGCGGTCATCACCACTTGTTGATCGATACGCCTTTACCCCCATCAGTTGCTGACCCCATCCCCTTTTCTGAAAAGTATCGGCATTTCGGCCAGGGGCAGACCGCCACCCTTCTCGATTTACCTCCCGGTCCGCATACCCTGCGCCTGCTTTTTGCCGATTATGACCACCGCCCGTACTACGTCTTCAGCCGGAAAATCACGGTCAACGTCATCGCCAACCGTACGCAATCGCCCCCGCCCAGGATCGACCCCGAACGGTTCAGCGAAACCTGCCCGAAATGGTATCAGGATCAGGTTTCGACCCCCCCGAGCGAGAGCAAGCTGGTGTATGTCAAAAATATTCGCGATGGCGAGAGCGTCGATAGTCCGTTCGTGATCAAGCTCGGCGTCATCGGCCTGGGCGTGGCGCCGGAAAAAACCTCGATCCCGGACACCGGCCATTTCGTTTTGAATATCAGGAAGAATCGATCAGCGCCGACGCGCATGCGCCTGAGTGATGGCCAGACCGAAACGATCCTGGATTTGAGTCCCGGCGAGTATGAGCTGGAGGTCTTGTTTCTGGCTGGTGATGGGCAATTGTTGTTGAAGAATCAATTGACGCTGACCGTGGTCACGCAGGTGCATATGCCACGCAAGTGATTCTGGCCGTTTTGCTGGTCATCAGAACAGACGCAAGCTCGAGCGGGCCTCTCGACGCATCGATCCCGCTGTATCACGAGGTTCTCGGCGAACCCGTCCCGGCATCGCAGTCATGCGAACGCTGCAGCGATATCCCCGGCCGGTGCAACAATGGCCCCGCTCGCGTAGTAGTGATAACCGCTTTTCGGGCCGACCGCCCAGTTCTCGAGATCGGTCTGCTCGATCAGGTTCGGGTCTGTTGCCGCCTTGCTCCAATGGACTTCGATCACTTTCCCATAGGTGATGATGGTCATGTGCTCGCCGCCATGTGCAGCGAGCACACCGAACGGAACCTTCTTCAGCTTGTTGAGCTGGGTGGTGTCCTTGGTCGTGGTGCTCGCTTTTGCCATCGGATCCTTCGGCTGTTCCGGTGCATAATTGATCACCCGCTGCGAAACGCTGACGCCCGGATAGCCTGCCTTGCCATAGTCCTTGTAGTAGGTCTGGTTCTTCTTGGCGATCGCCGAGGTGTAGCTGGCCTCATCGCTATTGGCCTTGTCGAGCTCGGTTTTAGGGATCTGGTAAGCTGGATCGGGTGCCCAATAGACCCCCTTCCAGCCTGCCTCGGACTGCAATGCCGCCTGCACGTCCAGCCCGGATAGCCCGGTGCCGCCACGGGCTTTGGTATTCTCGGCGGATTTCTTCCTGACCTTGGCCCAGTCGGCCGCCCGCCCTTGCTGCGTGAACGTCGATGACAGAACCTCGAGCACGATGTTGGTGCAATCGGTTGGCGTCGCACCCGCCGGAACGACCGGGCACTGGTTGCCCACATAGGTGCCGGTGCCCGTTTCGAGGATGGCCAGGTCGTGCGTAACGTCCTTGAGGCGTGTAGTCGCAGCACCGACTTCGCCGAACGACTTGCCGGAACCGGTCTTCACGATCCCTTCGAGCCTGGTCTTCTCCGCCGTCAGCGCGGCAATGTCGGGAGGTTTGCCGGTGGGCTTGGTGGTCCACAGGTAAAACGTCCGGTCCGCGTAGGCGACCGCGTCGCCGGCCTTGTTGTAGCCAATGCAACGCACCAGGTGGCGCCCAGCAGTCGGAACCCACACGGCCGGCCCCTTGTTCTGGATGATCAAGGGTGCCGTGGTCGCATTGGCGTCCTTGTTGGCGGTCGCGAACCCGCCGGGCAGCACGGCATCGGACGGATCGTAGAACTCCCACTGCAGCCGGGTAATGTCGGGATCGGCAAAAGTGACCGTCACGGTCTGCGCGATCACGGGCGGACCGCCGGTATCCGGAGGAGAGGCATCGATGTCGGGAATCTTGCTGACGTCGACCTTGCTTCGATCAAAAGGAACGTCGTCGCCGCCGGCTTGTGGCGCCGCGGGCGTCCGTCGCAGCGTGGGCCTGATGCTGGTCATGCCGTCGCTCTTCGCCTGCTGGACGACATGCGCCAGTTCATGCGCAAGCAAGCGACGCCCCTCGCCACTGGCCGGTGAGTATTCGCCGGCGGCAAAGACGACATCGCTGCCCACCGAATAGGCGCGTGCACCCACTTCTCTGGCCGAACGTTCGGACGCCTCGCCGCGATGAATGCGCACCGCCGAAAAGTCATGCCCAAACCGACCCTGCATGTCCTGACGCACGGCCTTATCGAGGGCCTCGCCGTTCTGACCCAGGACACGCTCGACACTGTCGGGCACTTCCGCTGCATCGCGGTGGGTGGCGCCATTGTCCGCGGGGAGGCTGGGCCGTGCGTGTGCGGACGAAAGAACCTGCCGCGCCGCCTGGTCGGCGGCCTGTTCACTGGGCGAATCCTTCCCACCGATGACCGCTCTGGCCTGCAGTCGCCGGCCGCCAGGGGTCTGCAGGAGGGCGGCAGTCCGGCCGCCGGCGGGCGCACAGCGCGGACAGCCCCCGCCGCAGGAGCACTGTCCGTACGCCTGGCTTGCAGGCGCCAGTGCGCGCGTGTCGAGTCCGCCTGCCGGCGACTTGCCCGGTGTACACCGCGACACCGCGGCTTCATGTCGTGAGAGCATGCCGTGCTCGCTCATCTGTGGATCCTGATGTTGACTCTCAGGTCCATCGAGATGCCTTCGCATCCTCGGCGATCGACCCGGATGTGTAACAACTGGCGTCCTGACGGCGTCGTGATGCGACCGACCTCGGGCGGGTGACTGTCGGAATCATCGCCACAGATGTTGGGTCCGACCGGCAGGCTGCGTGGAGTACCGCCATTGCGGGTGACGGCATAGGTGTCCGCGCCTGTGCAACAGTCGACGGATTCACCCACCGGCACCCACACCGCGGTAAACGTGACGGTGGCACGACAGCCTCGCGGCACGGTGAAGTCGAGAGTGGTGAAATTGTGGATCAGCAGGCTTCTATTGGACTCCGCACGGCAGCCACCTCCCTGCTCCTCCATCGGCTCGGCACCCTCGCCTTCGCCGAGGTCTTCCGTAACGGCCCAGTCGTCTGCCGCGTCCTCGCTATCACGCTGCAGCCATTCATCGCCGCCGCGCTGCTGCACCACATGGGCCAACTCGTGCGCCAACAGGCGTTGCCCCTCCGTCGCCTCGGGATGGAAGCGATCCCGTCCGAAATAGAGGTCATTGCCGATGGCAAACGCTTTGGCGTGTAGCCGTTCGCTCAGTCTCACCGCCGTTGCGTCAGTGTGCACCCGCACCTTGTCGAAGTCCTCTCCAAAGCGGCTGCCCATCGCTGCCCGGATCGACGAATCCAGCCTCTGCCCCTCCCCCCGACTGGTCTCTATCGCCTGCTGCACATCAGCACCCGCGTGCGTTGTGCCGGCTTGCGCTGCGTCCCTGGCAATCCCGGCCTGCGCGGCTCCAGGCGTGATCGAAGCAGCCACGGAATCGCCTCTGATGACACGATCGGCGACGCGATCGGCTTCGATCTCGCCGGCATCACCTGGCTGGCTGATGGGCCATGCCTTGCTGCGGGACTGGCACGTCGGGCAGGTGCCGCCGCAGGGGCAGGCAGAGGCATCGTGCCGCAGCGCTACAGGGGCGACCGCAGGTGCCCGGACCGCCGGGCTGAAGAGGGATCGCGGCACAGCCGTCGGCGTTCTGGCGGCAATTTTTTCACGCTGGGCATTCTTCATGGTCGGCACCTTCTCAGGGTTTCTCTTTCGACACCGTGCTGCCATTCGCCGGAGATCCGGCCGTCGCCAGGGTGTTAAGCGCCGCTGAACAGCGGCCGCAACCGCAGCTTCTCCAGTTCGCTCGCCTGCAACCGCGTTTCACTGACCTTCACCTCGCCGCTCGCCAGCGTAAACGCTTGCGCCGCGGCTGGTACCAGTTTGCCGCTGGCGCTGCCGACCTGCAAGGTCAGCTTGCGCCCGGCACCGATGGCGTCGACCTGCGCCGGCTGCAGAATGAACGCGTAGTAGCCGGAGTCGTCGGTCTCCACCGGCGGCACGCCCACCACCGGGGTGCCCTGCTCGTCGATCAGCGTCACCGCCACATGCGCAGTCGCCCTCGCCGACTCGTCGGTGATGCGGCCCTGCAGCAGGGTCTCGTGCTTGGTGAGCGGCGGCACGCGGATGTTGGCGATCTCGGTCTCGATCTCGAGTGCAGCGGCGCGGCGCAGGATCGCGTCGCTGCCGTTCAGGTAATGCGCCACACGCGGATCGTCGCCCGCCTCGCCGAGGCGGCGCGCCTCGGCGACGGCGAGCAGGCGGGCGGCGAGCTGCACGTCGCGGACCATGCTCAACAGTTCGCTGCGCTGCTCCTGCAGTGTCTCGAAGAGGCCTTCGAGATCGCTCTTGTAACTGTTCTGTCCGGTGTTCAATATCAGGGCCATGGTGTCACCCGTGTGGTTTGAAGAGGATCGCGGCAACGATGCTGCGGCTCGCGCACAGACTGCCGGGGTTGAGAATCTGGTTGCCGACCTTGACCTCGGCCATCGCCGGGTTCATGTCGTTGGCGACGATGCAGTGGTCTCCCTGGTTGAAGCTGGTATTGTTGAGACGAACCCCCAGGGACAGCAGCGACAACAGTGTCTCGGCACCGCGCTCGCCGAGACGGTTGCCGGTGGCGCGCAGGGTGTTGCCATAGAGCAGGGCGTTGGCGATCAGGTTGCCACTGCGCAGACTGAACGACTGGTTATCCTGGTACGCGAGATCATCGAGCGTTGCCAGCAGCTGACAGCTCGCGCTGGTATTGCTCTGCCCGGTACGCGACTGGTTGTCGTTGAACACCAGCTTGCCTGCCGGGAAGAGCTGCTCCACGGCCGCTGCACGTTGCGGCCGCAGCATCGCGGGGGCGGCGTGCAATGCGGCCGCGCGCAGCGCCGCCGCCTGCGCGTCGATGGTGGCGCTCTCGCTGGCCGGCGCGGCCGCGTCCTTCTCGGGAACGATCTGCGGCCTCGCCTCGGCCGCCTGCAGCGTGCTGGCGCGCTGCAGGCGCATCCCTGCCACGGCCTGGTTGACACCGCCGAGGTCGTAGATGAAGACCGTGCCGGCCATGCGCTCCTGTACGGAGAGTCCCGACAGCTCGCTGGAAAAAGCGTTGTCGGTGCACTGCAACGGACCGAAAGCAATCGCATGGAGCGCCAGCCCGACTGGTTGGTCGACCAGGTTCTCATGAATGCGCGCTGCCGGCCGCGCGTTGAAAGTCTCGCCCTGGGCAAGGGCGCGCGCGTCGAGCAGATTGAAGTTGGCAACGAGGTTCAACACGATGCCGCCGCGCCGGCCGGCGATCAGATCCTGGCTGCTCAGGTCCGGGGTCAGCGGTCCATTATCGATCAGGCGATTGTGCGCGATCTCCACGTCCTCGCCATAGGCGACGAAGATGCCGCAAACGGGATTGGCGCCGCTGACGCCATTGCGCTCGATGTCGTTGTCGACGATGGCCAGCGCTTCGCACAGGCCGAGCGAGATGCCACCCAGACCCTGCGACGCTGCGGTGAGGCGCAGCGCGTTGTCGAAGGGGTTCTGCAGACAGCCGCTGATATGGTTACCGCGGATCGCGAGCCCGACCACCGGGGTACCGAGCTGCCGGCGTGCCGCAGCGAGTGCATTGGCGCGCAAGGCTGCCGCCGGCACCGACACGGCGCCGGTACCGATGCCCGACAAGCCCATCGCCGCGATTTCGTTGCGCTCGATGGTGATGTCGTAGAGGAAACCGGAGTCCTCGGGCATCGGCGCCTCGTCGGCCTTGAGCACGATCGTCAGCACGAAGGACTGATTGTTCTGGATCGGCTGCAGATCCAGCTTGTCGATCACGAAACCGGGCTCGCCCTCGGTGACGCGGAAGGTCGCCGGGTTGCTGCCGAAGCTGAAGCTGCCGTCGGCATCGGTGACGAACGAGCGCGCCTGGTTGGTCGCCGTGTGGGTCAAGGTGATCTGTACGCCGGCGCGCGTTTTGCCATCGGGACCGAGGACGCGCCCGCTGACCCCGGCTTCCTGCGGCAGCGTGAACAGGTGCTCGGGTTCTGCGGGCGGTGCGGGCGGTGAACTGCCCAGCGTCACGCCGTTGCCGGCGCCACCGACGATCGCGTTCTCGAGTACGCGCACGCGCTCGCAAGCGCCGCCCAGCCGAATGCCGCCGAGCGCCCGATACGGCTGCTTCGGCACGAATAGCGACGGCAGCCTGATCGCCCACACCTGGCTAATGTAGCGCACGAACAGCCGCGGATTGAGATAGACGACCGCCAGCCTGGCACAGGGGTCGGTGGGGTCGACCGGATCGGTCTCGGTCGGCACGTCGAGCGGCGGCATGTCCGGCGCCGGCAACAGGCGGATGTCGTTGCGCTCGATCCGGCTGTCGTCGCCGGCAAGATGGATCGCCACATCGCTGCCGCGCTTGTCGAGCATGCGGATGCGGTTGTGGTGGATGTTGACGCCTTTCGCCCGGCGCGCGTGGATGGCGTTGCTGCAGGCAAGAATGCGGTTGTACGCGATCTCGATGTCGACGCTGCCAGCGGCCTGGCTCGCCTCGATGACGATGGCGGTACCGCCGAGCGTCACCATGTCCAGGTGCTCGAGGCTGACGTTCTCGGCATCGCGAATCGTGAACATCGGCAGCGTTGCGCCCTGTGCACGCGGAATCACCTTGGTCTGGGTGTCGCAGCCCTTGATCCTGACGTTGCGCCGGCCGGCAATCAGCGCATTGGTCTGGTGCAGGCCGGGCAGCAGGCAGATCTCGCCGCCGTTCACGGGCAGGTGCTGCAGCGCTTCTTCGATCGAATCGAAGTCGCCGTGGCTGTTGCGGCCGTCACCGACGATGAAGGTGCAACATATTTTCTGGTTGCTCAGCGGTCGAAAGACGCGTCGGCAGTCGTCGATGTCGCCGGCAGCATGGCTGATGCTCAGCGGCGGCGGGCCGTTCCAGTTGAGGATGCCGAGCGCGACGCGATGATGCCGCACGCCCTGCGGCGGCGCCTTGGTCGGCCACAGCGGTGGTTCGAAAGCGACTCCCGACGCGCGCACCGGGAAGGTCCAGTAGTCGCCGGGCTGATAGTTGGCGTTGTTCGCGGTCGCCGCCTCGAACTCGACCCGGATGCCGTCCTTCAACTCGACCGGGTTGGCGCCACCGACCGGAAAATCGGCCACCCTGGCGATGCCGTTCCAGAGTCGGAAGAAGCCGCTCGCCGGGGTTGCCGTCGGCCAGACGCCCTGCACCTGGGTCAGTGACAGCACGCCATCCTGCGCCAGCGTGGCGCTGGCGCTCAGCGTGACCCGCCAGGCGCCCAGGGCGGCGTCGAAGACGAGCGCTTCGAGATGGAAATCGCTGACCCCGCAATGGTTGATCATCTGGTCGTTGGCGGTGATCGTGACCGTGCCGCTACCCGGCGCAGCGGCCGCATAGAGGCCACGGCCGACGAGACCGCCATTCCATTGCGACCACTTGAAGCGCGCCTGACCCAGGGCATCCGGGTCGGCGATCTCGATGCGGTAAAGGTAATGTTCAAGGCCGCTGTAGCCACCACCGGCAGCCAGCGGACAGTCGCCGGTGATGGTCAGCAACGGCGCCGGCGAGACCGTCAGCTTGCCCTTGGCGGCGAAGTCGTCGGCGAGGTCGGTGGCGGCGCTGCAGTCATCGTTGGGACCGAGGCGCAGCAACTGCAGCTTGACGAAGGCCTGCGTTCGCTCGGTCGTGTCCGGCCCGCCCAGCGCCGGCTCGATCAGGTTCAGCGGGTCCTGAAAACCGCTGACCGAGTCTTCCCAGACGTCAAGAACGACTAGGTCGCGAACGCCATCGGCGATCGTGGACGGCGCCGCTGGCGGGGTCTGGAAAGGCGGCGCGAAATAGCTGGCGAGGAAACTCGATGGGGCGGCCAGCGTCAGCGCAAGACCATCGGCCCAGGCCCGGCCGGCAGCGAGATCGACCTTGACCAGCGTGCCATCGCTACTGGCAGCCTGCAGTTTGAAACCGTCCGGGTTTGCCGCCGGCACCGCCAACAGACCGTCGCCGAAGGCATCGCGGGCAGCCATGGTGCGCCACCTGCTGGCGATCGCCGCCGCCTCGTTCCAGTCGCGGTCCAGCAGCACGCGGCCCTGCTGGTGCAGCACGCCGCTGTAATGAGGCGCCGTATCGAATGCGAGGAAGGAAAAGTCGCCCTTCATGATCGTGATCCTCTAAGTGATCGGAATGAGCACCGGTCGCACCCCGACCGGCATGAATTCCTGCAGCCGGATGCCGATGTTTTTCCATTTGTGCGTGTTGCGCAGATACCCGAATGCGCCCATCTCATCGCTGGCCGGGCCGTCCTCGCGGATGCGGCGGTCGCAGTCGAGCCGTAGCTGTGCATAGCCCGGGCGACCAAAGCACTCGGCACTGAAGCGCAGCCGTGCCTCGCTGCCAAAGACGCAGCCGAAGTGCTGCGGCAAGCGGTCATGGTCGCCGCTGAACCAGCAGAATTTCAGGCAACTGCCGCGCTGGCCGATGCTGACATCGACGGTGTGGCTGTCCTGGTTGTCGTGCACCTCGAGGCGGTGCACGAACAGGCCGCCTTCGCCGCGCGCGGTCTGCACGCGCACGCGGCCGAAGGCGGTGAGGCCGCGCACCACCAGGTCCGGGCCCCATGCCAGCTCGGCGTTGCCGGTGGCGGCGCCGAGCGCCAGGGCCGGCAGCGTTGCAGTGCTGCCGCTGCCGGCATCGACGATGCTGTCGGCCAGCGTCAGCAGGTAGCCGCTGTCGATCGCGAGCGGACCGGCAATGCTGCGCTCCAGTGTCACGGCCGGCACCTGATCGAAGGCATCGCTTTCGGCGGGGGCGAGACCATAGTCATTGGTGAGGCGCAGCGCTTCGCGCATCGGTGCACGCGTACCGCTGGCACTGCCGTCGAGCAGCAGCCCGCCGCCAGGATCGAGTGTGCAGCCGAGGATGCGCAACTGGCCGAGTGCCGCCTGCATCAGCAGCGCATCGCCAACCGGGAACGCCGTGGCGCGCGTCAGGTACAAGCCTTCGAGCAGCAGTTCAAGGACTTCGGCATTGACGGCCCCGGCTCCGCCGATCTGCGTCGGTCGCGCCCGCAGCGGCTGCAGCAGGCGGACAACCGGGCGTTCACCGGATGCGCTGCGAATCCATAGGGATTGCGCGAGGCGTAGCGACAGAACACCGGCGTCGTTGCCGATGCCGGCGATCGCACCGAGGTCGAGGACATGCGTCTGGCTGTCGGTGATCTCGATGAGCAGCGCTTGCAAGCGCTTCGGCAGGTCGTCGAGCGCATGCTGTAGCGCGAAGGGATCGTCGAACCAGTTGATGCGCCTGACTTCGTAGGCCTGCTCGCCAGGCCAGGTGGCCGGCAAGGGCAGACGCTGCACGGGCTGCGCGCCGCTGGGACCGGCCTGCGCATAGCTGGCCGACACCAGCAGGCCGTCTGCCAGGGGCTCGGCCTGCACCGCCGGGTCGGCATCCGGGACGCCGAACACCAGCCGGCCACGTTCGGGGTCGATCGCCACCTCCCAGTCGCGCAGCGGCGGTGCGATGCCGGTCTCCCAGGCACAAAGATTGGCGCCACGAATTCGCCAGGCCTGCCCGAGGAAGGGCGTTGCGGGCAGGTGCAGCACCAGCCCGACCGGGTCGGAGCCAGGATGCGCGTCGCGCGGGTCGGTGTAGGTCTGCACGCTGACATAGTTCGCCGGGCGGCCGGCCGGCGTACCGTCGCTGAGCCGTGCCGGCGGCATCCGGTCCGGTACTTCGTCTTCACCGCCGAGGCGCGGCGGTTCTGCGTCGGCATGGAAGCGATGCCGGTTGAACAGCGGCCAGGGCTCGCCCTGTGCCTGTACGTCGAAGCGCACGGCCAGGGCAGCAGCGCCGGGTGACGGCGGGATGACGGCGATCTGCCGGAACAGCGGCCGCGACAAAGGCACCTGGAAGTCTTCGAGCCGCCACAACAGCACCGCCAGATTCGGCAGGTTCCAGCCCGACAGGCCCAGCGTCGGCGGCTTGACGTCGACCACCCGTGCGCACGCATCGAAAGCTCCGCCAGTCAGCGAGAGCAGCGCCGGATCGCGCAGTGTCGCGGTGCCACCGCGGATGGCGGCGCTGAGCTCGCGGGCAAGACGCAGAGGCGGCATTCCGCCGGCGTCGGGACGCGGGTGATTCAGGGGCTGGTTCCACGCCAGGCGCTCGCGCATCTCGACCGCATGCGCCGCCCAGCCCGAGAGCGCGAAGACCTGCGACTCGACGGCGCCGAGCGTCCCCTTGCGGCGGCGGTGGAAAACCGTGCGCGCGACATCGGCGCGCAGCGTCCACGGATCGCCGGCCAGGCGCGAGGTGCCCAGCAGGTCGGCGAGGTAGGCCACCACCCAGTCATCGCAGTGTTCGATGAAGAGGTCGTGATACTGTGCGTCGGTACGGGCGTGCAGCGCTGCGAAGGCGTCTTCGATGACGCCGAGAAAAGCTGCGAGTTGTCCGGGCGGCGTCTGCTCACTGTCGCGGATGCGATATACCTCGGGAAGCCGCTCGTACAGCGGCCGGCGTGGCGAACTCATGGCAGCCCTCCTGGCTCGTCG
>NZ_JDSS02000024.1:83099-89225 GCF_000584955.1 Candidatus Accumulibacter vicinus | reverse complement strand
CGTACTGCAGCTGCAGCGCCGTCGCCTGCAGCGCCAGCAGCCGATCGCCGGCGCAGGCCAGCGAGCGCTGCGTCGCCGGAACGTTGGCGATCGACAGGGCCGGCTGGAACAGCACTGCGCTCAACTGCAGGCCCGGTTTCGCCTGCACCAGCGGGGGTCTGGCGACGGCCAGCGCAGCCAGCCGCACCCATATCACACCGCTCACCTTCTGCACGGCGGCGACGACCTGCGAGCCGTGCACCCCTTCACCGAATTGCCGCTGCTGCCAACTGAACAGACCTCGTGACGAATCGACGCCATTGCCCTCTTCGCCGCTCGCGCCCAGGGCTTCGAGGATTGCCAGGCGCAGCTCTTCGGTACGTCGGGTCGGGTCGTAACCCACCACCAGATGCAGCGACACCGGCGTGCGCGCCCCTGCCACGACCAGCAACGGGCAGCGTCTGGCGCCGCGTGCCCCCACCGCTGCGCGTAGCGCGTCGCTGGCCGCTGTGGCATCGGCTGCCGTAGCGCTGGCGGTCAGGAGGGTAACGCGCACCAGCGCGACGCCGTCGACCTGGGTACAAGCGGCGCGCGCCTTCAGCACGCCGGGAATGGCCAGTGCCTCGGCCTCGTAATCGGCCAGACTGACGATACGGCCCAGGCTCTGCATCGTTCCCGGTGCAGCCAGGCGTGCACCATCGGCACCCTCAGGTTCGGCACCGCCGGTCACTGCTTCGAGCAGGAAAGCCGCTTCGAGTCCGGCGACCTTCTTGTCAGCCTGTGGTCTGGCGTCGGCCTGCAACAGCCCGTGCGCACCCGCACCGCTGCGGTAGACCGCCAGCACGTTGCCACGACCGGAGCGCAAACGCGCGCCGCTCTTGCCGTCACCGAACTGCACCCAGCTCTTGCCGTCGGCATCCTCGCGCACGATATAGACGTGCTCCCTGGGCGTACGCCCGAAAAGACTGTCCACACGCGTCCAGGCGACGCCATCGACCCACACCTGCAACTGCGGCAGCAGCGGCGGCACCTGCGTCGTGTCGAGCAGATAGGTGAGCGGCGTCCTGGGTAGCGCGAAGGTCTGGAAAACCGCGCGTGCATCGCCATCTCCCAGGGTGATCTGGGCCTCGGTTTTACCCTGTGTCGCGTCGACCAGGTTGCCGTACACCGTGACTTGCGGTGCGCTGTGGTCGAACTGCGTGTAGTCGAATTCGCGGTCGAGCTGCACACGATGCCAGCCCGGCTGCCCGCCATCGTCGCCCTCGTCGCTGGCGACGGACAGGGCGGTGGCAGCGACCAGCGCCGGGCCTGGGCCGGAAAACAGCAGGCTACGCCTGGCCAGCGCGGCGGCTGCACCGACCGTGCCATAGAAATGCAGTTCCTTCCCCTGGGTGGCCGCCGTCGGCACGAAGTCGGCGCGCAGCTCGAAAGGCTCGCCGACGACCTCGTGAAAGCTGATGCCGCGGATGTCGGCATAGCCGAGCGTGCTGCCGTTCTCGCTGATCACCAGGTCCTCGTCCAGCGTCAGCACCGTGCTGGCACCGCTCAGCGACCCCCACGCCAGCGACTGCCGATCGACCTGCGCGATGCGACGTTCGAGCAGACGCTTGCGGCGACTGCTCGCGTGACTGCCGACACTGAGGTTGGCCTCGATCAGCAGCCGGGTGCCGGCGACCACGCTGCTGACCTCGCCGTCGAGCGGCATCTGCGTCGATTGCAGCGACGGCACGGCCGGTGCGGCGGTGGTGGCGGCGAGCTTGCGCACATACGACACCTGGCTGGTGGTCGCGCGCCCCTTGTCGTCCACGTCGACCTGCGTGGCTGGTGCGTTGTGCCCGAAGTGGCGGTGTGTTCCGGCAAGCTTCCAGGCCCGCAGGCGCGGCGTCGACGCGAGGGTGGGCACGCCGAGCCCGGCCGCAAGCAGCGACTGTGCCAGCGGCTGAGCAACGAGACCGGGCGTCAGGAAGGACGGTGGCGACGCGATCTTGAGCGACAGCGGCTGCAGCGCTGGCGTGAACGACGACGCGAACAGCGAAGTCGCAGCCGGCAAGGTGGCTGCAACGAGGCGCGCCGGTGTCAGCAGTCTGAACTGTGGCGGCTTCTTCAGGCTGGTGATGCCGCCTTTCATCTTCACGACGGTACTGCCGAAGGCTTCCCAGGTCTTGTCTACGACCATCACCTGCGTATGATCGAACGCTTCGCCACCAGCGCGGGCGACGCCGACCAGGATGCGGTCGCCGGCTTTGAGCTGCACCGCGATGCCAGCATCGACCCCCAGCGTGAAGGTGTCGCTGCCGTAACGAATGTCGGGTACCTGGCGCGGCCGGTACAGATGAAACTGCGACAGCGCCGGCTGCGCGAGCAGTTCGACGCTGGTCTCGAAGACCGATGGCTTGTCGTCACCGACGAGCTGCGCCTGGATGCCCAGGCCGGCCGGCAGCAGCACGGGCTGCGTCCCCTTCACCGCGAACGCGAAACGCGCGCGTCCCGCGACTCCTGGCGCGAGCCGGTAGCCCAGCAGGCGCACCAGGTCGGCGACGCTGTCGCGCCACTTGGCGCTGCGCAGATAGGCCTCGTTGGCGTAGAGATCCTGGTAGAAGCTGAGAATGTCGCCGACCTCGGCGGCGGCTTCGATCAGCGCGATGCCGGGGTCGTCGGGCAGGCGGTGCGTCCACTCGGCGAGCACCGTACTCTCGTCAAGCCGCGACAGCATGTGCTCGCGCAGGTCGGCGTAGCTGCCGATGCGGTAGTCGATGGTGCTCAGGCCCGGCCGGTTGTCGATCGTCTTCGGGAAAGCAGCCGGCTGACGGCAATCATTGGTACAGCTCATCGGCGACCTCCGGTGATTTCGAAGCGAATGCGACCGGTTTCCAGGTGATCGGGGTCGTTGGCGACGACGATGATCTCGAACGGCCCGACGGGAATCTTCTCCAGGCGCGATTCGGGCAGTGCCAAGGGGTCGATGTCGATCTCGGTCAGGCCGCCGCCGCTGCCCGGGTTCCAGCGCCGCATGCTGGCGCGCAGGACACGGCCGACGCCGGTGACGGAAAGCGCACGGCCGATCAACTGGCTCGCGTACAGCGGCTGTCCGAAGGTCCACCGATCCGGGTGGAAAAAGCCGTGGCGACCGTCATGCGTCCAGCCGTCGGAAAACTCCTCTTCGAGTGCTGCCCGCAGATCCTCGGGCCAGTAGGCCGGCTGCGCACACAGGGTCAGCTTGATGTCGAGCGGCACATAGCGCGCCGCGCGCACCTCCAGATCCTCGCCGATCAGGCGGACCGCATCGAGGTGATCGGCGAGCGCGCGCCGCAGCGGCTCGGCCAGCACGATGCCGCCTGCCGGGTCGATGGCCACCTGCACGCAGCGCCAGCTGCCAGTCCAGGCATAGCGGGCGCGGGCATGCGCAACGCCTGGCAGCTCCTCGGCACGCCTGGCGTAGTCATCGAGGGTGACGGCACGCAACTGGTGCTGGCGGTAGGCCTCGGGCACGCGACGAACGATCTCGGCGGCGGGTTCGGGATCGCGACCGTCGGTGACGTCGAACGGGTTCCACACGCGCTGCACGGCGCCGCTGGCGTCGACGAAGCCGACGAGACTGTCGGCACCGACATTGCCCTGACTGCCCTGCCCGACGCGATAACGGCACTGCACAAAGGCGCCCGTGGGCAAGGCTGCGCCGTTGCTGCCGTCGCCAAAACGCAGCGAGCTGCCGCCAAGCTCGTCGGTCTCGACGATGAAGTGCTGGTCGTCCCCCTGGCTTTCAATCAGGTCCGATTGTTCCTGCCACGGCTCGGCAAAACCCTGCACCATGACCTGCGCGGTCGTTCGCGTCGGCGTCTCGCCGCCGGGCGGGCTGGCGCGGTAGGCCAGCGGCGAGGCCGGCAGCGGGCAGAGCACACCGCGCAGCAGCGAGGCGCTGCCGGCCTGGCGCAGCACGATCTCGTAACTGACCGAATCACGGGCGACGAAGCTTCGCTCATCGGCCCCGCCCAGCGGCTGTCCTGGCGCGCGGAAGGTGGTGATGCGCGGCCGCCCTTGCGTCACGCGCAGCAGGTTGGCGTGGAACAGACTCACGTCTTCGACCGGCTGGCCTGCGCAGTCGCAGATGAAGCAGAAGTTCTGCCGCAACGCGTCTTCGGCACGCCAGCGCACGCGTACCAGCCATTCGCCGGTGAACGGGTCCTGCAGGGCCTCGGCGCGCGCGATCGGGCCCTGCAGGGGCAACAGTTGCAGCAACTGCCGCTGCGCGATGCGCACACCGTTGGCGGTGCCGGTCTCGGGGTTCAGCGCCTCCTGAATCAGCAACTGGTCGACGGCGGTGCTCACGTCGGCAGCGCCGGGACCCGGCACCTGGCTCGCATGCGTACCGAGGAAGAAGTCGCGCAGCGCTTCAGCCTCGGCCTGCGTGAGCGGCGTCGCCGCCGTCAGGTCGGCTTCGGTGCTGCCGGCGGCGAGCGCCGTCACCGTCTTGCCCCAGGTATAGAGCCGCAAGCGGTTCAGCGGCGCGAAGCAGCGGCGGCGCCATGGCCCGCCGTCGCGCGCGATCGCGAAAATGACCGCGTCGTCATCCTGCCAGGCACGGCCGCTCCAGACGCCGAACTCGTCCTTGCTCGTCGCCGGCAGGTCGACCATGCCGGCCACTTCGAGAGCCAGCCAGGTGCTGGCCTGATTGCCCTGGTGGATGTGATAGTCCAGCAGCCGCGCATGCCGCGCCAGCGACACACGCTTGCGCGCCGTCGCCAGCGCGCGCTCGTTCATGACGCGGTCGTGGTAGTCGGCCTGCTCGTCGGCATCGGCGGCGACCAGGTCGATCAGCACCTGATCGAGGTCGGCTTCGCTGGTCGGTGACCAGCCGGGAACGCGGCGCATCATCGCGGCGATCAGCACATGCCGGAAGGAGTCGTAGTCGCGCGCGAGGTAGTCGATTTCGGGTTCTGTCGGCGCTGGCCTGCCCTTTTCCGACGGCGTGCAATCGAGATTGAAACAGCCCGGGCGGAACTTGAACGGCAAGGCATTGAGCAAGGGGTCCATCGCCAGCGGCAGGGCATTGTCCGGGGCGCTCAGGCCGACGCGGGTAGTCGACAACAGGTAGGTCGAGTAATCGCCGACCGGAGCGATCTGCAAGCGCAGCGTGTTGCCGGTGCCCGGCAGCACCTGCACCACTGCGACTGCGCGTGCCGGGTTGCCGGAGCGCTGCCGAGTCGCCCCCTGAATCTTGAAAGCCTCCCTGGGCGGCAATGGCGCAAGCGCATTGGCATTCCAGAACTCGACGTCGAGCCAGGCGAAAGCCGGCTTTGGCGCAGCGTCGAGGGTGACATAGGCGAGCCTGAAGGCATTCAGACCCTTGCCGCCGAGATCGCGCGCCCGGTCCTCGAGCCGCTCCTCGTTGCCTAGCCGAGTCATTTCGCCCCCTGCCGCTGGAAGCGCACGCTGCGAACCTCGCCGCTGGCGAGCACGCGGTAGCGCAGGTCAACGTTGAGTGTGGCGTCGTCGGCGCTGACGTCGAGCGCCTCGACGGTGACGCGGTGCCCGAGCCAGCGCGAAAGGTTCTGGCTCACCAGCGCCTTGCTGATCGCCGCCGTCGCATCGTCGTTCTGCTGGAACACCAGCCGCCGCAGCCCGGCACCGAAACTCGGCAGGAACGGGCGCTCGCCCTGTGCGGTAAGCAGCAACTGCATGATCTCGCCGCGAATATGCTCGGCCAGACCGGAGGGCGTCGCGGTACGCCCGTCGGCGCCGACATGAAAGGGGAAAGCCAGATGACGACCGTTCATGGCAAGGGCGTCCTGAAAGTGTCGACGGTGAAGGCCATGCTGTGCCGGTGCTTGTCGAGTCCGCCGTTGCCGCTCTCTTCGCTGGTGATCAGGTCGCTCCCGTGATCGGCGAGGAACTTCAGCACACCCTGGGCGATCGCTGCGAAGAGAATCCTGCGGTCCTGGGCGCCCTGATCGCTGTCGGGCAGGGATTCGCCCTTCACCGCCTGCCATTCGTTGTGCATCGCCTGGTCGATGTAAGCCGCGAGGCTGAACGCGAAGTCGTCGATCCGGCCTGCCTTGAGTGGGTTGGCCATGGGAGTTCCTCAGCCGGTGGTGACGCGCGTCGACAACAGCGTCGGCGTCGCAGGGGGAAAGGGAGTGGCAGGAACGA
>NZ_JDSS02000024.1:81151-82706 GCF_000584955.1 Candidatus Accumulibacter vicinus | reverse complement strand
GTATTGAAGATGCTGACCAACTGATTCAGGTACTGCAGCAGCGAATCGCCGAAGGCGAGCGGGTGCACCGCGCCTTCGGTGAGTTCGATCAATGGCGCTTCGACGATCACTTTGCTCGTCGCCTGCACGCGAATCTGCCCGTCGTTGACGCTGATCGTCAGCAAGTTGCTACCGTTGCCGTCGGAGAGCGTCAGCGTCTTCGCGTCGTCGTCGAGCGCGACCAGCAAGCCCTGTTCGCTGCGCAGGATTTTCAGCGGCGGTTTGGCTGGCGTGCCGTTCTGGTCGGCCGGGAGGTCGCTGCTTCCCCACCAGCCGCCGCTCCAGATCGGTCGCGACGGGTCACCGGCTTCGAATTCGATCCACACGCCGGCGCCGATCGGAGGGATGCTGTGCAAGCCGACTCCGGCGCCGGTGTAGGGCGCGCAGGGTGTGGCCCAGGGGGTGAGCACGGCATCGCCGAACACCTCGGGAACCTGCGCCTTGATGCGACCGATCGCTGCCGGGTCCTGGTTGTCGGCAACCAGGCCACGGTACTTGCCGAAGTGGCGTGTGCGCGACTGCGTCGCGAGTTCCACCACCAGACGTTCGAGGGTTCCGCTTTCCATCAGAATACTCCGGCGAAGAGTCCGCCGCCCCCCGTGCTGCCGGCCGAACGCGCATTGCGGTGCAGCGCGAAACGCTGCCGGTAGCTGCTGTCGGTGAGCACATGCGTGACCTGGCCGATCAGGTAGTCCCCCGACAGATAGCCGCCGACGCCGCGAACGCGCAGCAGTCGGTACGGCTGCAGCACGCCCGCGTAGTCGTCGATGTCGACTTCGCCGTTGGCAGCGTAGGCCCAGGACGAAAGATCGACGGTGGCCGCGGTGGCGGCGTCGAGGTCGCCCTGCTCCTCGCGCGTGCCGGTGAGCAGGGTCAGCGCCGGCTGCGTCAGGTCGTGCGCCGGGGCGTCACCGAGCGGCGTGCCGGCGGCAGCATCGGCACTGCTGGCCAGCACGCTGCGGTCGGCGAGGGCGACGCTGCCGGCGCGCGCGCGCAGCGGCCGCAGCGCGTCGAACTCGGCCGAGAAACTCGCGACGTTGCGCTGGTCGCCGAGCAGCAGGATTTCGGGCAGGTCGGTCGCTGCGAACTGTGGCCGCTTGAAAGCGCCAACGCTTGCCCCCGGTGCTGCACCTGGGCGCACATAGACGAACATGCCGTAGCGTTTGGCAAGATCGCGCAGCAACTGCATGCTGGTGCCGCGCTGCACGACCACGCGCTGCAACGCCGCTCCGGCAGCGGGCAGTGCATCCACGTCGGGCGTCAGACCCGCTTCCTCGAACAGGCTGGTGACGATGTCCTGCGGCGCCATGTCCTCGAAGAGAGCGACCTTCTCGTCACGGTTGAGCTGGACGCTGTCGTCGTGCACCACCAGCGTCATCCGGCTCTGGTCGGGCAAGGCCTGCAGCTCGTAGCGATTGCCGACCACCAGACCGTCGATCAGCGGCACGAAATCGTCACTGGCCACCTTGACCTCGACACGCACGCGCGCAAAGGGCTGCGCGAAGTCGTCTTCGAC
>NZ_JDSS02000024.1:78476-80771 GCF_000584955.1 Candidatus Accumulibacter vicinus | reverse complement strand
CCGCCGCCATGCCGATGCCCTGGTCGATGCGGATTTCGCTGATGCTTGCCAACTGCGCCGCCGTCGCCGGGACATTGTCGAAGTAGACGCGATATTCGGCCCTGGCCATGATCGTCAGCTCCGGGGCATCGTGATCGGCCGGCCAGTCGGCTGCAGCAGCGACGCCGCTTCGAGTTCGCTGTTGGCGTCGGCGATGTGCCAGTAGCGCGTCGCGTCGGCGTAGCGCTGTTCGCCGAGGGTGTCGAGCTGGTCGTGCGCGCGCACCGTCACCGGGTCGCCGGCAGGAATCGGCAGAAGCCGCAGCTTGACGGCCGCGACCTCGGTACCGGCACGGTCCTTCGCCGTGACCGTCGGCAAACCATGGTAGCGCGAGTTCTTGAGGAACATGACGGCCTCTCAGAAGGGAATGATATCGACTGCAAACTCGATCACCTTGGCGAGATTCAGCGTCGCCTGGGTGTCCTTGATCATTTGCGTGTACTTGTAGGCGCCCTCGCCGACAGCATCATCGGTCGGCGCCCGGCTGGAAACCTGCATGCCGATCTTGACTTCGGCCTGCACCGGGTTGAGCAACAGGTCGTACTTCTGTTCGCTGATGGACATCGAGGTGATGGTCACCGGCAGCACCCGTGACGGTCCCCAGATGAACAGGATGCGCGGCAGCGGGACACGGGGGACCGGCTGCGTCGGCGGCGTGCTGCCCGGCCCCGAGAGGGCCGCGCCGATCGCGTCGATCGCGGCGCCGATCAGACCACCGGGCGTGCTCTGCGGGTAGACCATCTTCTCCAGCGCCGCGATCTGCGGACCGACGCCGAACAGACGCGGGATGGCCGATAGCGCGCCGCCGGCACCGAGGTCGTCGGCTGCCGAGAAATGCGCGCTGATCTCGAAGCGTTCCGAAGGCGGCGCCGCTGCGGCGTGCGTCTCGATCCGCGGTCGTGCCGATGCGCTCGCCGGCGGCGGCGGGATGGTGATCGTACGCGTCATGTTTTCCGGATTGAACTGGAAAATCACGATGTTCGGAATCGGCCCGAGGATGTTCGCGCCATATTCGACGAGCACGCCACGCAAGGGTAAGAGCGACATTCAGCGGCCCTCCCCGGCTTCTGCCTGCGCACTGGCAGGATCATGGGCGTGCGTCACCCACTCGCCCAGGCGGGCGGCGATCAGTTCGCAGAGGGTCTGTGCGTCGGCATGCGCTGGCGCGTCGATGACGCCAAGGTCCAGCGTGGCAAGGTCGCTGCCCGGCGTACCCGGTTTCAGGTCGGCCAATCGCCGTTGCAGGGCGCCGTCGAGCTGCTCTGGCAAATGCTCGCCGATCCCCGCCGGAAAGCCCTGCAACGTGATCGCCAGACGTGCGATGTCGACGTTCATGCGAGGCTCCCGATCAAGGCCGCATAGCGACCGAACTGTTCGCGACCGGCAACACGATTCATCTTTTCGAGTTCGCGCTTGACGGCGGTCAACACCTCCAGCATGCCCACCTGCGCGGCCCCTTCGGGACGCTGGCCGGCGGCCAGCAGGCAGGCGTTGAAGGCGGCGGAGCGGATGTGGCCGCCGGCGAGTTCGAACTGCTGCGCGAGCCAGCGGCAATCGATCTCGACGATGTCCACGCGCGGCGGGAAAGCCTGCCGCCACAAGCGCTCGCGTTCGACGACGCCGGGCACCGGGAATTCGACGATGTAGCGCAGCCGGCGCGTGAATGCTTCGTCGAGGTCCTTGCGGCGGTTGCTGGCGAGCACCGCAAGGCCCTTGAAGCGCTCCATACGTTCGAGCAGATAGCTGATCTCGATGTTGGCGAAACGGTCGTGCGCGTCACGCACCTCGGTGCGCTTGCCAAACAGCGCATCGGCCTCGTCGAAGAACATCAGGCAATCGCTGGTCTCGGCGGCATCGAAGATGCGCCGCAGGTTTTTCTCGGTCTCGCCGATGTACTTGTTGACCACCTGCGAGAGGTCGATCCGGTACATCGGCAGCTCAAGCGCGTTGGCGAGTGCCTCGGCAGCCATCGTCTTGCCCGTTCCCGGCGGTCCGGAGAAGAGTACCGACAGGCCGGCATCGTTCCAGACGCGCGCCGTGCCCCACTCGTAATGCACACGACCGAGCACGGCCATCGCCGAGACGATTTCGCGCAGTTGTTGGGTCTGCGCGGGCGGTAACACCAGTTCGCCGAGTGCGAAGCGCGGGTTGACCAGATTGGCAAGGCCGTCGAGTTCGAGCCGTGCCTCGGCCCGGCAGACGGCGAACAGTTCATGCGCGCCGGCCGCAGCGCCCAATGCCGACGCCGCCGCGGCG
>NZ_JDSS02000024.1:39473-78451 GCF_000584955.1 Candidatus Accumulibacter vicinus | reverse complement strand
GTCGAGCGGCGGCAACAGGCAGGTCGGCAGCAACAGCGACGCCGGCACACCGCGCACCGCCATGCCGCCGTCGACCACCGGCAAATACCAGCGCAACGGCAAAGCGGCCAGCGGCGCGAACCAGTGCTCGGAAACACCGGCGCCGCAACACGCCTGCCAATGCTCGGGCAGCAACAGGTCGGCACCCTGCATCCAGCAGGCGGTGGCGAGCGCGCCAAGACCGGGCCGATCCGGCGTCACGTCGTCGGAAAGAATCATCAGAGCGCGCCCACTCGCCCGCGCGAGCGCCTCCGCCCAGGCAGCAAAGTCGGTGCCACGCGGCGCCTGCAGGGGCAGGAGCTGCATCGCTGTCGGGACATCGGAGCGCAGACGCGCCAGCAGCGGCAGTAGTTCCTGCGGCAACTCGCCGGGCGCCATGTCGCTTTGGCGCAGCATTCCCGTCGGCAGGCTCTGGCCATCGAGCAAGGCTTGCGCGACCAGCGCCGGCATCTCCAGCGGCTGCTGCCAGTCGAGCGAATCTCGCCCGGCCGGCAACTGCACGAGGCCGTGGCGAAACAGGGCGTGGCCCGCGTCGGCACAGGCGGCGATCGCCAGCGGATCGTCCCAGAGCCGCTGCGCCAGCGCCAGCGTCGGCCAGGGGCGCGACAGATCGTTCTGGCACGCCGCGCAGACGGCGCCGATCGAGGCATCGGCACGCCCGGCCAGCGCGCAGGCCAACACGAATTGTGCGGCAGCGGTCAGCGCACATTCGCTGGCCAGCCAGGTCCAATCACCGCGGCGGCGCGGGCGCAAACGCGCAGGTTCGAGCGCGGCGAGGCGCTCGCTCAGATAACGCGCGGCGATGTCGCGGTCGAAAAATGCACGCTTCTCGTCACGGAAGCGCGCGAGGTCGAGACTGTCCTGCAGTGCATCACCGACGGGCGGCAGCGCACCTGGCAGGGGTTCGGCGTCTGCGCCGCGCTGATGCCAGCACCATGCCACTTCGCGCCGCAACCGCAGCGTCACTTGTGCCAGCCAGAGCGCACAGGCCGGGTCGGCAACGGCAACGTCGGGGTTCATCAACACCGGTGTGGATGCGAGCGGCGCGTTCATGTCCAGCTCAGCAGCGGTGAGTCGAGCGCCTGCTCGCCATTGACGCGCAGAATGACGCGGTAGTTCGGATCGGGAGCCAGCGCCTGCGTATCGGTCACCGTGAACGTGAGCGTCGTCGCCGTGCCACCGGGCTGCGGCTCGAGCAGCAACTGCGCCTTGCCCTGCAGATAGAGTGCCGCATAGGTCGCGGCGGTGGCGCCACCGAGCTGGCTGCCGTGCACCAGGAAGGTGCCGGCAAGTCTGCCGAGCACCGGCGTCAGCGGCCCGGCGAGGTTGACCGAGGTGACGCGCGGCAGCAGGTGGCCGGCCACCGCGTTGCTGCTCAGCTGGTGACCGTCGGGCAGGGTGCGTGCGACGCAGACCGGGTAGCTGCCGGCGCTGATCGTGTCGGCAAGCGGAATGGTCGCTGTCAGCGCACCATCGAGCGTACTCGTTGCTGGATAAGTCGACGCGCCGACCAGGATCTGGTCGTAGCCTGCGAGTTCGCTGCCGCGCAACACGATCGACTGGCCGGCGCTGAAGCGCTCGGGTTCGATCGCACGGACGCGCGCGCCCAGACTCGGCAGCACGCTCGCGCCTTCGTACGGTTGCGGTGGTGGCAGCGGCTTGCCGATGCTCCTGACCGGCAGCGCATAGTCCGGTGCCTCTGCGGTGGACGCCAGCATCACCGGGCGGACCTGGAATGCAGCCGCGACGCGGAATTTCTCGTCACTGCCCTGCATGATCCGCGAGAGCAGTTCCACATCGGCCTCATCGAAGGTCAGGCGTAGCGGATCGGGGTTGCTGGCGAGCACGCTGTTGCTCGCGTCCGGCCGCACGATGCTCAGCGCATTGAGGGCGAGCAGGCCACGACCGAGCAGCCGATGTGCGACGATCGAGTCGCTCTCGGGACCGTCGAAGGCGGTCAGCAGGTAGTGCAGCACCAACCACACCGGTGGCGCCTGTCCGGCATCGAGCGGGCGGTTGCGTAGGTTGGCGTCGATGCTGATGCGGTAAAGGAAGAGGTTGAAGCTGCCACCGCCGCCGACCACTGCAGCCTTGCTGGCATCCTCGGGGCGGCCCACGGCCACCGCGTTGATGCCGGTCCTGGCCGCGAGCTGCACTTTCAGCAGTTCGCTGACGGCACCGATTGCCTCGCTGCTGGCGGCGAGCGACACGGCTCAGGCCCAGCGCAGGTAATGGCGCTGCAACGAAAAGCGCGGCGCCGGAATGGCTGCGAACACCGGCTGCGGCACCGCTGCAGGCGCCGGCTCAGGGGCGCGTACTGTGAGCGCGAGGGTGCCGATGCGGATTTCGTTGCGCGCAGCGGGAACGGGGTCGATGGCGGCAGTTGCCGTGGCGCGCTGCTCCAGGTGGGTGAAATCGACACGTGGCACCGGCGTCGCGACCGATGTCGCCGGCTCGCTGCTGCTCATTGCCTCGCGACGCGCTGGCTCTGCCGCGGCGAAGGGCGTTCCCGGTGCCCATTGCACGCCGAGCTGCGCGAGCATCGATCCGGCATCGAGAGGGGGCGCTGCGTCGACCCGGAGGGGGGGCGGGTTCGCCGCGTCATCCGACGGGTGCCGCGCGACACGCTGCCGGGAAAGGGACGACAGGGACGACAGGGGCGACGTCAGCCGTGCATCGATTCCCCTGGCCAAGGTCACGCCAGCCGGCGCAACCGCCAGCACATCGTGCCGCAATGTTGAGGTCGGCAAGCGCGCAGCCTCGGAAGACGGGGTGCCAGCCATCGCCGGCGCGGGCACGGGCGGTGCAGACTCGGCGCGCTGCCGGACTGGCAGGGTTGCTGGCGGTGGCGGCGGCACGTGCGGACCAGGGACGCCGTGGGCATCGTGCGCGACCGGTGGAAAGAGCACTGCCGACACCGGGGCCATCGCCGCGGGCGCTGCCGTCGTATCGGCGTTCGGCGCCGGCACTTCGACCTGCTGTTCGAGCGGCTTGATCGCCTGCGCCCGCGGAACGGTCTCGACACGCGCATCGATCTGTGCGGCAAGTCTCGCGAAATAGCCGCTCATGCCCAGCCCCGGGCAGCGATTTGCTGCAGGTAGTGCGCGCGACGCCAGCGCGGCAGCGCGAGAATTTCCGCTTCACTCCAGTGGAAGGCAGACGCGAGCTGCAGCACCTCTTCGAGCATTTTCGCTTGCGTGCCCGCGAAGCCGTCGAGCAGCCATGCTTCGAGGTCGCAGGCGACCGGCTGGTCGTGATCGCAGGCCGGGCAGCGGGTCTGTAACTGCAGGGCGGTGAGCGGATCGTGCGCGGCGAAGGCATCGTCGAGCGCACTCAGCCAGCCTGCCGGCGGGTGATGATCCGCGCCCACCGCTTGCCCGGCGACACTTTCGATCAGCGATGCGGCGAGCGTCTCCTGCGCCAGCACACCGTCGCGCCGCCAGCGCCGCAGATCATCAGCGCAGGGCAGGCGCAACGACACCTCGGTGCCGTCGTCGTCATACCAGGTAAAGCGCGGCGCTGCCGGGTCGCCGGCGAAGGTGCGCAGATCCAGGTCGAGAGCCATGGCTTCGCCACACGCGCTGCACGCCACCTGCAACTCGATGATGGCGTCGCCCGCAGCCAGGCGCATCGCGATCAGTGCCTGCAGACGCTGATTCAGAGTCCAGGTCCAGGGCTCGTCGATGCCGATGGCACGACCCTGCGTGTCCGACACACAGCTCACCAGCAAGGCGGTCACGGCGCTCGCCCGGTCGACGACGTCGAAGGCGATGTCGAGGTCGCAAGCAGCGCTGCCGAAGGCTCGCGCGCAGCAGCGCTGTGCGGCAGGCGCCGTAAACGTGGCCTTGGGCTCGTTCATGCCGCGGCTCCGTCCGCCCGATCCGACATCAACCCGCTTCGTTCGGCTCGGGCGTATCGACGTCGCGCACCCAGCCTTCGAGTTCGATCTTGATGTGCTCGATGGCAACCGCGTTGGCGTTCGCATCGAGGTCGGGCAAGGTGACGAACTCGCTGACCCAGCAGCGATAGAGGAAATAGCGCAGCGCCACCTGACTCTTCTCGTTGAGCACCTCTAGCGTCAGGTCCTTCTTGTAACCGGCCAGGTCCATCGCCGCATCGCCGGCATAACTCTGCACCGCGTTCGCCCACTTCTCGAATTCGATATCGTGGGTGATGCCGCGCTCCAGTGTGACGCCTTCGTAGCTGGAGCGACCGGGCGACTTGTGGTCATAGCTGTTCTGCCCGCCGCTGCGATGTTTGACGACTTCGGTGGTGCGCTTGAGCGAGCCGACCTTGGAGACGCCGAGGACCGTCTTGCCATCCCACAGCACGCGGAATTTGAAGTTCTTGTAGGGGTCGACGCGGGTGGCGTTGACAACGAATCCGGTATTGGCCATGACTTGGTTCTCCGCGCGGGGTTACAGATCGCCGGCGATCTGCTGGATACTGATGACGACGAACTCGGCGGGCTTCAGCGGCGCAAAGCCGACCTGGATGTTGACGATGCCCTTGTTGCGGTCGTCCTGGTTGGTGGTTTCGCCGTCGCACTTGACGAAGTAGGCTTCCTTCGGAGTGGCACCCTGGAAAGCGCCCTGGCGGAACAGCGAATTCATGTAGGCGCCGACGTTGAGCCGGATCTTGGCCCACAGCGGTTCGTCATTGGGCTCGAACACCACCCATTTGGTGCCACGGAACAAGGACTCTTCGAGCATCAGCGCCAGGCGGCGGATCGGCACATACTTCCATTCCGAGGCCATCTGGTCGGCGCCGACCAGCGTGCGTGCGCCCCAGGCCACGCCACCATATACCGGGAAGGTGCGCAGGCAGTTGATGGCCAGCGGGTTGAGCACGCCATTCTCGGCGTCGGTGAGCTTGGCATCGAGCTGCGCCACACCGTTGAGCACCGCCTCGATGCCGGCCGGTGCCTTCCAGACACCACGCTGGCTGTCGGTGCGGGCGTAGATGCCGGCCATCGTGCCGCTGGCGGCGATCGAGCGCAGACGAAAATCATTGACCGGATCGGGAACCTGCGTGCGTGGGAAATATACTGCCGAGTTGCGGTGGCGTAGCCCGGCAAACCTGTCCAGCCAGTCCTTGACCTCCTGCGTCTCGTCGATGCCCGTGGGTACGTCGATCAGCAGGAAGGCGCGCTTGAGTTCGCAGAAAGCGAGCGCTGCGCTGTAGATCGCGAGGGTATCCGTCTCGGCCACGCCGTCGGCCACCGCACGCGGGATGCACAGGATGTTGAACAGGTCGACACGGTCGAGCGCGTAAATGCCGGTGTTGAGCGCCGGATTGCCGATCAGGTCGGTCGCGCCGGGCGCCGTGCCGTCGCTGCCGGTGGTGCCGACCACCAAGGCGGCGATCACCGTTGCCGGACCACCCGCCGCGCCCGAACCCAGCGGGTATTGCTGTACATTGACCACGGCGGCGGCGTCGAAGCCGAGATCGCCCGCGGTCGTATCGGCGCCACTGAAGTCGGTAATGGTCAGCCGGTCGGTCGGCGAATAAGCCGTCGCGGTCCTGCTCGTCAACACACGCAGACGATTGGTCCCCACCACTTCGACGGTCGCCCCGGCCAATGGCGCCGGTACGCTCGTCGTGCCGGAAACCGACGTGCGAATGGCCTGCTCGATATAGCCCCGCAATTGCGCCAGGGTGCTCACCGTCTTCCCGCCTGCCGACCAGTCCACGAGCGTCGCATCGCGCGTCGGCAGCGCGCCCAGGGTCAGCTTGAACTGCTTGCCGGAGAGAGCATTCAGAGCGGCCAGCGTCGCCGGGCTGATGGCCGCTCCGAGGGTGCCGCCAGCGGCAGGCCGCTTGCCTGCAGCCGCGGCGCTGCCGGCACGCAGCTTGACCAGTTTCGAACTGTCGTTGACCACCTTGACCGCATACCGCGGCTGCGTCGTGTCCATGGTCAGGTTCAGGTAACGCTCGCTCGCCAGCGGCTTGGCGTTGGCCGCATTGCTGTCATAGCGGGTGATCGCGAGGTTGAAGGTGTGTTCCGGGTCGACGGTGGCGTAATCGACATCGATGCGCACATGGTTGCCCCACAGCCCCGCGTTCGCGGCCTCGGCCAGCAACACCTCGTCGGGCGCAGGCAGCATGTGCAGCGCCGCACCGGCCGCCGCTTCGCCGTTGGCGACCCGCACCACCAAGGCCGAGCTACCGCCGTTCAGGAAGTACTGCGCGATCGCGTAGCTGGCCTCGCTGCGATCGTCCAGGCCGCCGTAGATACGCTGAAAATCGGCCGTCCCGAAGATCTCGACGGCCGCGTCCGTCGGCCCTTCGCGGAAAAAATCGATGAACGCGGTGATCGAGGTGCCCACGCTGGTGATCGTGTGCACCCCGCTCGACACTTCCTGGATGTAGACGCCTGGATAAGTCACTTGCACCATGTGTGCCTCCTAGAACATTCGGATACCCGGGCCGAGCGTCTGCAATCGACGCTGGGAACTCCCTGCCTGCCATGCCTTGTCTTTCGCCGTCGCCACCGACAACCGCCAGGTGGCATTCACATTCACCTTGGCGCCTGCCTCGCTCCAGTCATCCATCATTTCGTTCCTTGGCGTGCCCGGAAGCGAAGATGACGCTGCCGTCGGGCAGCCGAATCTCCGTCAGCCTCCCCTGCTCGGTCATTGCCGCCAACGCTGTTTCGACATCATGCAGGGAAGCGTCGACCAAGCGGCGCGGCAACCACCATTGTTGTACTCCGACAGCGTTATCGGCCGCGTCCGGATGCGCCGCCAGGTAAGCCAGGATTGCCGTCTCCACATCTGTGGCGCCATTTCCCTTCCAGATCATTCACCCCCCCGCATCGGCAAGAATGCTGACTCAGTACAGCAAGGTCTGTGCCAGTCACACCAGATTCATTTTTCTTTCTATGAATCAATCGCATACCTTGCAGCAGCGAAGCGCTGTGGCGGTGCAATGCGGGGCGCTTCGGACACACTGGGTCAAAAATGACCCGCGCTTGCGAACCCGCCCTGCGCCAATGCCATGCCGGGGAGATCGGGAACGAAGCTGAATTTCGCCTGCGGGTTGGGCGCCGAACGCTTAAGTCAAGTGCTTTCGAGAGCGTTCTTGGCCCACTGGGCCGTCGCGTCCTCAGTGAAGCTGGAGCGTGCGAGTCCGTATTTGCGAACCAGCTTGTTGAGCCGGCTGCGGTCCTGACCGCAAAGACGCGCGGCCAGACTGATGTTACCGGCGGTGGTGGCGAGCAGGTGACTGAGGTACGATCGTTCGAATCGAGCAATGGCTTCGGCTTTGGCCTGACGGAAATCCGTGACCTGAACGGGTTCGGTCACCGGTGCTGCGGTCGTGCCGCACAACGGCGGCACCGACGGTATATTCAGAGACAGGGTTTCCCCCTCGTTGAGCAACAATTCCCGGTGCACCATGTTCTCCAGTTCACGCACATTGCCCGGCCAGTCATACCCGCGCAGGTGCGCCAGACTGTGCGGATTGATGGGAATCGCGGGCAGGCCATAGCGGCTGCAATAGCGCGCGACAAAAGCCTCGGCAAGCAGCAAGGCATCATCCCCACGCACGCGCAGCGGCGGCATGTCGAGAACCAGCACCTTGAGACGAAACAGCAGGTCCTGCCGGTAGCCGCCCTGACGGGTCAGTGCGGCCAGGTCGGTATTGCTGGCAGCGAGCACGCGGACATTGGCACGCCGGGATACCGAGCCGCCCACCGGCCGATATTCGAGGTCCTGCAGAAAGCGTAGCAGCGCGACCTGGGCATGTGCCCCGAGGGCTTCGATCTCGTCGAGGAACAGCGTCCCGCCTTCCGCCTGCGCCACCACCCCGCTGCGTGCCTCTCGGGCATCGGTGAAAGCGCCCCGGACATGTCCGAACAACTCGCTTTCGACCAGATTGTCGGGGATGGCACCGCAGTTGATCGGAACGAAAGGGGCGCTGCCGCGTGCCCCGGAATAGTGGATGGCACGCGCCGCCAGTTCCTTGCCAGTCCCGGTTTCACCCTCGATGAGCACCGGTGCATCGCAACGGGCAAGTTTGGCGATGAATGACAATACTTGGCGGAAGGCCGGGGATTCTCCGACAAAGATCGGGGCAGCATAGCGATCCTCAAACATCATCTCGTTCCTCCACTGGTCGTTCTTTCTGGCATGGTGGGGCACCGGACACCGTGTTTCTCGGACTGCCGACAAGGCATCTTGACCGGGCAACGCCACCAAGTCAAGTTCGAGGCCCGGAATCCGTATTAGTTGCGAACATGCTCTGTTAATTGAGATTTTTTGATCAGACCCGAGTCACAGGAACGGGGTGACAGGCCAGTCGAATCGCCCGAATCGCATTACGGGCATCGCCTGGTGCGCCAGACACGATGGCCCGTTGCAGCCCAACCCGGACCTCCGTCGATCGGAACGATGCGGTTGCCCGAATTGAGCCGGTCGCAAAGAGTTTCGCCTTGCACGTGGAAATACCCGACATCCAGTAGCCACGCTGTCAACAGGATATGTTGAGGCTTGTCGTCATCCTCGGTTCCGGGATTGCTTTGGTGTCTGTTGTGACTACAATGGCTACGTACAGTTCGTCGCCCGCAACGGGGTTCATGCCGCAAGGAAATTCCCGCACCAGTCCCAATCAGGATGACATATGACCAACCCCCCTTCACCATCGGAAAAACGCAAGCACGCTGCTGCCAAACGCATCGTCAGAAAGCTGGACGCCCGGGTGAAACCCGACACTGCCTCACCCACCGAGCCAGGTCTCGTCGATCAGGTGCGTGCGATGGCCGGCAGGTTGCTGGACATCAGCGCAGCCAGCGGGGTTGCCGGTCGCGCCCTGCAGACCGCCGGCAAGGTCAGCCGGGCGCTGCAGGATGGGCATCCGATCGACGCGGCCAGCGAAGTCGTGCGGGCGGTGCTGCCGGGGATGGCTGAACCTGCTGCCTGGGCCAAGACCGGTGCAGCGATTCGCTCGATGCGCGAGACAGCCGGACTGACGATCGCCGAAGTCGGTGCCGCCATCGACTTGAAGGATCCCTCGCTGATCGAGGCCCTCGAGAATGGCCGCATCGCCCTGTCGTTCGAACTGATTCTGCGCCTGGCAGCGGTTTTCGGTCGCAATGACCCGGTTGGCTTCGTGATGCGCTTTACCCGTACGACCCATCCCGAGGTGTGGAACAGTCTCGAAGAACTGGGCATCGGCAAACTGGTGCTGCAAACCGTTCGTGAACACCAGTTCGTCAACATCTATCGCAGCAATGACGCTGCACGTACGCTTAGCGACCAGGAATTTGCCGAAATTTTGAGCTTCACGCAGGCAGCCTTCGAGATGGCCATGGCCCTGCGCAGCCGATACCAGGATCGAAGCAGCGACGCTGACGCTGGCAGCGATCGCGACGAGTGAATCGGTCACACCGCAGACGGGGACATGCGGATGGGCCTGACCGGCAACGACGGCAAAGATTGCCGGTAGCCGCTGCCTCAGGTGGTGGTGATGATGTCGGGCGCGGCCTCCCCCATTGTCAGCGACCAGGCTTGCGGGCGCATTTGTATCCCTGCAACCGGCGTATGGCGCGGAAATCAGCGTACAGTCGGAAAATCCTCAGGACTGTCTGGCCCAGAAATTGCTTTTCTTCCTGCGGCACTCGGGTCGGTTTTGCCTGCTCGCGTGGCCGTGCAAATCGCAGCGCGGCGCTTAAGTGCGTCGCGACCGCAGGTGGTCAGGAGCAGTTGACCGGGATGATCCACTTTTTATCAGGACAAGACAATGTTGATTGGCAGCGTATTGAGTGCCGGCGCCTGGATTTCCCGACTGGGTCAACTGATCGGCAGCAGCGAAACGAACGCTGCGCAAGCCAGCAACAGCGCCGAGGCGTACCCGCCCGTCGGCCCTCCCGCCGGCGCTGGCATGCTCGACGCGGTTACCCAGGCTTTGGCAAAAATCGGCGTCGGCAGCAGTTCGAGTGCGTCGGGGAAGACTGCTGCTACAGCTTCGGCCTCGTCCTCGGCCGAGGATCCGGCACAGGCTCTGGCCGTATTCATGGACACCCTGATGGCTGCCTTGCACGCTCAAAGCGTCCGGGCCGCCACGAAAGACACGAACAGCAGGATCGCGGGTAGCCCCGATGACCCGCGCCACAATATCCAGTCGGACATGCAGAGACTGATCGAGACGTTGGCATCGTCACCTGGCAGTTCGACCGGCTCCGGATCGTCCGACTCCTCAGCAGACGCGCTGCAGCAAAGCTTCCAGAAACTCCTGAGCGCCGCCGGCGGGAGCAGCAGCAATGCGACGCTTTCCGACTTTCTGCTGGCCTTCGCCCGCAACCTGCCCGGCGCTTCATCTGTCGGAAACGTCGTCAGTACCAGAGTTTAAGGGGGGAGGTCGCATCAGCGACTGACGAACTTCCCCTCGCCCGCAAGCGGCAGGGGTCAGGTCTTCCGCTAGAATGGCGGAATCCGGACGTATTTTTCACCTTTGTTGCCTGCGCTGCCGAAGCAGCGAACTGACTCACGGCCTCATCATGCCATCTTGCCTTTTTCTGGTATTGCTGCTGTGCTCGCCGACCGTGCTCGCGCAAGCTGCACCGCCGCCGAACGCCGAACGCCAGAAGCAACTCGTGCATCTGGTCCGCCAGGATTGCGGCTCGTGCCACGGCATGACGCTGCAAGGCGGTCTTGGACCCTCGCTGAAACCGCAGTCGCTGCAGAACAAACCGGTCGATTCGCTGGTGGCTACGATCTACAACGGTCGGCCAGGGACGCCGATGCCGCCCTGGCAGCGCTTCCTGAGCGAGGCGGAGGCACGCTGGATCGTCGAACAGTTGCTGGCCGGATTTCCCGAATAACCGCTCGCCGGAAACGGAAATGGGCACGGCCCGGCGTTGCTTCCCTTGTCCACCGGGCTCCTGGTACCGCCGTCGAGGCTCTCGCGCTCAATCAGGCCTGAGCGGAAAAGCATGGGCTGGCAGCGTGCCGCTGCCCAACCGAACGATCGTAATCGCCGCCTTGCAGGGCAGAGATGAACAGCTTGTCATCCTCCCTGATGTGACGTTCGAACCAGTACTCGCAGAAGCGCAGGAAGGAATGCGCGTCCTGCCCACCGTTGATGACTTCACCGAGAGCCTTGTGCAACAGGCGCAGCGTATCGGTATGGATCTTGGCATGGTCGGTGAAATCCAGTCCCGCCTCCTCGGCAATCCGTTCTTCGGTGGCAAAATGGATCGCGAAGTAATCGAGGAGCTTGCCGAACTCGTCGACCGGCATGTGATGGTGTTCAAAGCAGCTGGTCTTGAGGAAGTCAATGAAGTTGAAGATTTCTTCATGCTGAGCGTCGACTTCCGGCAAATCGACCAACAGCCCGTCCGGCAGCATGCCGGGAATGTACATGGTCATCACAAGTCTCCTCTTGTCACCAATGGGTATCCTTTATTATCCTCTCAGTATAGAAGGTCCACCTCCAGAACTCCAGAGAAACCGGATTTAAGTCAGGCCGGTATCTTCCCGGCCATGGCCTGTCCGTCAAGAACTTGCGAACAGCCAGAGATTTCTGGCGGGGATCAGAAGCAGGCGTTTCATCGATTTCTCGTATCGTCGTGGCTTTCCTCACGGCGTGCCGCGTGCGACAGTGCTAGGCTATCATCGGATCAAGGATTGGCGACGTGGCCGGAATGGCCCTGCCAACCACTGATTCGGGTGTTAATTCAGCAGAAAAAGCGATCAGACTTTCCATGGGTATGCCGTTACTGATCATGGCTGGCCAATAAATTTGAAAAATTTGAAAAACAAGCCTAACTTTTTGGATGAACACTCACTATAATGATGCTGCGCTGCAACAATACTCTGGCTCACAAGGTCGCGGTTGACGGCTTGCAGTGTTTGGCATCGCCAGTTTTTCAGGAGTACTTGTATGAAAGCACCAAAAATTTTGCCGTGGATCGCCCACAAAACGGGCATCAGCGAAGAACTTGCGCTCAAACTTTGGCGCCGTGCGGCTGGGGAAGCCGAAATCATCGCCGGCTGCTGCAACAGTTCGGATTTTTATCGCCTGGCTGTGGAACGTTTTATCGACTTCGCCGAAGCCGAGGGCACGTCCTCTGTGGTGCGTCAAACGGCCGGGACCAGGAGCTGCATTTCCTGGCTGTGGCGCCACCAGAACCGGATCTCGAAACTGAACATGATTACCCTCGAGAACATCATGAGACTGGGCCTGTCGAACTGGACCGGCATGTTCCCGGGTCCGCATCACCCTGCCTGAGAGCCTCGGCAGGCTTGACTCAGTGACGCACCACGACCGGCAAGGCAATCTGCAGCGAATCTGCAATTTGCACCGCCAATGCGTTCGCTTCGCTCTGTGTCGGCAGTTGTGTGAGACGAACGGTGTAATCGTAGCCGCCGCCGGCACTTGCTCGCGGCATGATCCGGACCGGGTAACCGGCGGCACGTGCTCGGTCGTACAAAGACAAGGTTGCTGCTTCGCTATTGAGCGTTGCCAGTTCGACTGCCCACCGACCGCGACGCGTAGGGTGGCGACCGGCGGCCGGGAGCGTGCCTGTTCGCACGGCAACGGGGGGCGCCGCCGGTAGCGCGGTCTGCGCTGCCAGCGATGCGAGCTGGCCGGCAGTGACTGCCTCGATCGGCGCCGGTGCATCCCCTTTTGGTGCCAGGTAGCAGCTTGGCGCAGCATCGATCTGCAGTGCCTCCGCCAATGGGTGCAGCACCGCAATACTTCCCTCCAGCAGACAGATGCGGTCACCTTCCGCATCGACTCTACCCAGGACATCGGTTCCCCGGATTCCCGCAGTCAGCGTGCCAACGCGCAGATTGACAGCGCGCTGCCGATAATTCCTGGCAAAGGCGCTGGTGCTGAAACGCACCGCGCCTTGCTGGACATCCAGAGCGGCCGTGAACACCTGCGCTGCACGTACGCCAAGCGCGTTCAGGTCGAGGCGGCTGTCGGCCGCGATTGCGACCGTACTGCCATCGCCCAGCCGGATTCTGACCCGTGCCCCAGGGCCGCTGATCACCCGATCGCGATTCTGCAGAACCATCCCTGGTGTCAGCTCCTGCCGGACGCCGAGTCGCTCAAGCCAGGCAGGCATCAGCACTCCGTCCACGATGGCGTCGGCTCCCGTTACTGCGCTTGCTGCCTGCGGCAGCAGACTCCCGGTAAGCATGGCGAAAAGAGCGCAGATACAATGCCTGTTCATTGACGGTTCCTTGCGACCAGGGGAAAGGAGGGGATTCTAACATTGTGCCCAGCGCAACCTGCGCGAGCTGTGGAGCCGGCTTGCGTTTGTTCGCACAGCGGCTAGACTGCCGCAATGCAAGCAGACTTGAGTGACGAACGACTGATGCTGGCCTATTGTGCGGGTGATACAGATGCGTTCACGACGCTCTATCGTCGTTATCGCGGCTCGCTCTATCGCTATCTGGCGCAGCAATGCGGTGACCCGGCAGTGGCCGAAGAACTTTATCAGGAAGTCTGGATCAAGGTGGTCAAGGCCCGCGCCGACTACCAGCCGCTGGCCCGCTTCTCGACATGGGTTTTCCGGATCGCACGCCACCGGCTGATCGATCACTACCGAAAACATTCGTCACCAGCGCTGGCACAGTTGGCACCGAACACTGACGATCAGGATGAGGTCGACGACCTGATTGCCTGCCTGCCGGCTCCCGGCCATGAGACGCCGCACGCCTTGCACGAGCGGCAACATGCGGCGCAAAGGATCAACCTGGCGCTGGCAGCGTTGCCACCAACCCAGCGCGAAGTCTTTCTGCTCGCCGAAGAGGGTGGGCTGACCCTGGAGGAAATTGCCGTCGCCACCGACAGCGGCCGTGAAACGACCAAGAGCCGGTTGCGCTATGCGCTGACCAAACTCAGACACTCGCTGCAGGACCTGTTATGACCGAGCGCCCCGAGGATTCTCCGAGCGATCCGCAACTCTCCCGATTATATCGAGAGCATGCGACTGAGCAGCCGTCACGCGCCACGGACGAGCGCATTCTCGCGGCGGCACGGGCGGCACTGGCAGAATCGCCGGCACACCCACATCGCGACACCTGGTGGCTGCGCTGGCGTACACCACTGGCCCTTGCCACGACCTTGCTGTTGACCATCACCCTGGCTTTGCTGCAGGAGCGGCAGCCAGGCGGTCTGCCGCCGGCACCGAACCTGCAGCAGGAAACCCCGTCAGCGCGACATGAGGCGCCGAGTCGTGGCGTCCGCGAGCAGGCGGGTTCCACTGCCGCGCCTGAACCGGCCAGGCCGGCCACGCGATCTCCACAGCCCAGCGAAGCGCAGGCCAAATTGGCAAAGCCCTCGGGCAGCACTGGCGAGCGCGACCGTCCATTGCAATCCGACCTCGTTGCCGAACCAGGGCTGGCCGCGACCCCATCGCGCAAGTCCTTGCCCGCCGCAGCACCGGCGGCGCCAGCCGTGCTGGACAGCGCTCCTTCGCCCGCTGCCGCGGTCAGCGACAGTCAGGCGGCAAGGCGTCTCGACTCAGCTCCTGCAGCCGAGCGAGCGGCAGCATCGGCACTGGCCAAGACCGAAAACGGCCGCAGCGCCAGCGTCTGGCTGGACGAAATCCGTGCACTGCGGCGCGATGGCAAGACCCTTGAAGCCGAACGGCAACTGCAGGAGTTTCGTCGGGCGAACCCGGATTACCCGCTACCGGACGAATTTCGTCAATGAATTGACCCCGTTTACCGGCGGCGGGCGTTTACATGGTCATTACATCACCCAAGGAGTCCATCATGAAAAAACTCGCCGCCCTCTTCGCTGCCCTGCCGCTGGCCGGCTGCATCAGCATCGCCGACGCCGGCGCACTGGTCGATGTCGGCATCATCGACCGCAGCAGTGGTCAGACGCTGGAAGTCTATCGCCACCACGGCCGCCTGTACGTGGTCGGGACTCCCGGCAACCGCTACGCGGTGATGTTGCGCAACAAGAGCGCCGGTCGTGTGCTGACCGTGCTCTCGGTTGACGGCATCAATGCGCTCAGCGGCCAGACTGCCGCCACCTCACAATCAGGTTACGTCCTGGTGGCGCGACAATCGGCCGAGATCTCCGGCTGGCGCAAGAGCATGGACGATGTGGCCGCGTTCTATTTCACCAGCGTTGCCGACAGCTATGCCGGCCGCACCGACCGCCCACAGAACGTCGGTGTGGTTGGCGTTGCCGTCTATCGGGAAGCCGAGCCATTGCCGCCGCCGCAGGTCACGATGCCGTCGCGGGAGCGTGACGAGGCTCCTGCTGCCGATAGCGCGTCGTCGAACGCCGCGGCCAGGGCGGTTGCGCCGACGCCTTCGCCAGCGCCCGGCAAGCTGGCGGAGAGTCAGGGTCGTCTGGGCACCGGCCACGGCGAACGCATCAGCGCGCCGACGCAATACACCGAGTTTCGACGTGCCAGTGACGCGCCCTCCGAGGTGCTGACCATTCATTACGACAGCTATACCAATCTGCTCGCCCAGGGCATCATTCCACGGCCCCGGCAACAGCCGACGCCGAATCCGTTTCCGAAACCCTTTCCGGGCGGCTTCGTGCCCGATCCGCGGAACTGAGCCGCTTCGCAATCTCCCGATCAGGGCAAGCGCAAGCACGTATGCGTATAATCCGCGCTTCAGCCTCTTTCTGGATTGTGACCGGCCATGCAGGAAAAGTATCAACCCGCGGACGTGGAAATCGCTGCTCAGGACTTCTGGAACCGGAGCGGCGCGGCGCGCGCCCTCGAGGACGCCAGTCGGCCCAAGTACTACTGCCTGTCGATGTTCCCCTATCCTTCGGGCAAGCTGCACATGGGGCACGTGCGCAACTACACGATCGGCGACGTACTCGCGCGCTTTCACCGGATGCTCGGCTACAATGTCCTGCAGCCGATGGGCTGGGACGCCTTCGGCATGCCCGCGGAAAACGCCGCCATCCAGAATGATGTGCCGCCGGCGCAATGGACCTACGCCAACATCGACTACATGAAGACGCAACTCAAGCGTCTGGGTTTTGCGGTCGACTGGGAGCGCGAAATCGCCACTTGCCGGCCCGAGTACTACCGCTGGGAGCAATGGCTGTTCACCCGCCTGTACGAGAAGGGCCTGATCTACCAGAGACTGGGAACCGTCAACTGGGACCCGGTCGACCAGACCGTGCTGGCCAACGAGCAGGTCATCGATGGGCGTGGCTGGCGTTCGGGTGCGCCGATCGAGAAGCGCGAGATCCCGATGTATTACATGAAGATCACCGCCTACGCCGAGGAACTGCTGGCCGACCTCGACCATCTCGACGGCTGGCCGGAGCAGGTTCGCCTGATGCAGAAGAACTGGATCGGCAAGAGCGTCGGCGTGCGCTTCGCCTTTCCCTATCAACTCGATGGCGAGACGGGTCTGCTGTGGGTGTTCACGACGCGCGCCGATACCATCATGGGCGTCACCTTCTGCGCCGTCGCTGCCGAGCATCCGTTGGCTGCCTACGCGGCAGCGCGCGACCCCAGGGTGGCGGCTTTTGTCGAGGAATGCAAACAGGGTGGCGTCGCCGAAGCAGACCTGGCGACGATGGACAAGAAAGGCCTGCCGACCGGCATTTTCGTCACGCATCCGCTGAGTGGCGAACAGATCGAGGTATGGATCGGCAACTACGTGCTGATGAGCTACGGCGACGGCGCAGTGATGGCGGTGCCGGCGCACGACGAGCGCGACTTCGCCTTTGCCAGAAAATACGGATTGCCGATCAAACAGGTGATTGCCGTGGCGGGCGAGACCTTCTCGCTCGATGGCTGGCAGGAATGGTACGCGGACAAGCAGCGCGGCGTCTGCGTCAACTCCGGCAAGTACGACGGCCTGGATTGCAAGACGGCAGTCGAAGCCATCGCCGCCGACCTCGCCGCCAAAGGTCTGGGCGAGAAGAAGGTCCAGTTCCGCCTGCGCGACTGGGGAATTTCCCGGCAGCGCTACTGGGGCTGCCCGATTCCGATCATCCACTGTGCGACCTGCGGCGACCTGCCGGTCCCTGACCAGGACCTGCCGGTGGTCCTGCCGGAGAACATCACGATTGGCGGTGCCGGTTCGCCACTCGCCAGGATGCCCGAATTCTATGAGACGACCTGTCCCGGATGCGGCGGCAAGGCAAGGCGCGAAACCGACACCATGGATACCTTCGTCGAGTCCTCGTGGTATTTCCTGCGCTATTGCTGTCCGGACAATGATCACGCGATGGTCGACGAGCGCGTCTCCTACTGGTGCGCGGGCGGCATCGACCAGTACATCGGCGGCATCGAACACGCCATCCTGCACCTGCTCTACTCGCGCTTCTGGACCAAGCTGATGCGCGACCTCGGCCTGTTTGGCGAGCACCGGCTCGACGAGCCCTTTGCCCATCTGCTGACGCAGGGCATGGTCGTGGCGCCAACTTTCTACCGCGAGGACAGCCATGGCAAGAAACAATGGCTCAATCCCGCCGAGGTCGACGCCGTGCATGACGAACGTGGCCGAGCCGTCGGCGCGACGCTGCGCGCCGACGGCCTGCCGGTGATCGTCGGCGGCATCGAGAAGATGTCGAAGTCGAAGAACAACGGCGTCGATCCACAGGCGCTGATCGAACAGTTCGGCGCTGATACCGCGCGCCTGTTCATCATGTTCGCAAGTCCACCGGACCAGTCGCTGGAATGGTCCGACGCCGGCGTCGAAGGGGCATTCCGTTTCCTCAAGCGGCTCTGGCGAATCGTCTACGAGCATGTCTCGGCTGGCCCGGTGGCGCCGACCCCGGCTGCGCATTTGTCTACCGAGCTGCAGGGCCTGCGTCGGCAGTTACACCAGACGATCGGCAAGGTCGCCGACGATTACGGGCGGCGCAAGCAGTTCAATACCGCCATCGCCGCAGTCATGGAGTTGCTCAACGCTTATGGCCGTATCGCCGACGACTCGGCCGCCGGGCGCGCCGTCAGACAGGAAACGCTCGAAGCGGTGACGCTGATGCTCAACCCGATCGTGCCGCATATCTGCGAAGCGCTCTACGCGGCCTTGAGACCCGGCCACACCCTCTCCGGCCAGGCCTTTCCGAAACCTGACGCAAGCGCGCTGGTGCAGAACGAAATCGAACTGGTACTGCAGATCAACGGCAAGCTGCGCGGCAGCCTGCGGGTGCCGGCGGGAGCTGACCGGGCAAGCATCGAAAGCGCTGCGCTGGCCTCTGAAGCGGCACAGAAGCATCTGGCCGGCACCGCGCCCAGAAAGCTGATCATGGTTCCCGGTCGCCTGATCAATATCGTCACCTGAAACTTTGCGAAAGCATCCGATGCGTGCAGCGCTATATTCCGTGGGGCTGGGCCTGGCGCTGATACTGCTCGCCGGTTGCGGTTTCCAGTTGCGGGGCGCTTATTCGCTGCCTTACGAAAGTCTTTTCATTGCCATGCCCGACTATTCGGTCATCGCCGTCAGCCTCAAGCGTGCCATCCGCGCCTCGGGAACGACGCGCGTGGCGCTGACGGCGAGCGACGCACAGGCGACCCTGGTCCCGGGAGCCGAGTCTCGTGACCGGGTGATTCTCTCGGTATCGAGCACGGGCCGTGTCAGCGAACTACGCCTGCGTTACCTCTACACCTATCGGATCACCGACGACAAGGGCCGCGACCTGGTCGCGCCGAGCAGCATCGAACTGGTCCGCGACCTCACCTACGATGACTCCAACGTGCTGGCCAAGCAACAGGAGGAGAAGCTGCTCTGGCGCGACATGGAGAATGACCTGGTGCAGCAGTTGATGCGCCGGCTGGCGGCCAGCAAACCGGTGTTTGCGGCGGCTCCCGAGTAAGGTCGCCGGGCATGCACCTCAAGGGCGATCAACTCGCCGCACATCTCGAACGCGATCTGCAGCCGGTCTATCTGGTCCATGGCGACGAACCTCTGCTGATCATCGAGGCGGCCGATGCCATCCGCGCCGCAGCCCGCCGACGCGGTTTCGACGAACGCGAAGTGCTTACCGCGATCGCCGGTTTCAACTGGAACGACCTCTACCATGCCGCAGGAAACATGTCGCTGTTCGGGGGTCGCACGCTGATCGACCTGCGCGTCCCGACCGGCAAGCCGGGACGCGAGGGCAGTGCGGCCCTGCAGGAGTATTGCGCGCGTCCCTCTCCGGATTCGCTGCTGCTGGTGACCATGAGCGAGGTCGACTGGCGGGACGAGAAATCTGCCTGGATGGGCGCTCTGGCCAGCACCGGGGCGGTGGTCAAGCTGCTCTCGCCAGCACTGGCCGAATTGCCGGCGTGGCTGGCTGGCCGCCTTCGCCGCCAGCAGCAAAGCGCTACCGCAGAGGGCTTGCGGTTCATTGCCGAGCGGGTCGAAGGCAATCTGCTGGCGGCGCATCAGGAAATCCTCAAGCTCGGGGTACTCTACCCGCCCGGCGCCCTGAGCCTGGAGCAGATTCGCGAGGCGGTGCTCAACGTCGCCCGTTACGACCTTGACAGCCTGCGTGAAGCGATGCTCGCCGGCGATGTGGCGCGCCTGACGCGTACCCTCGATGGCCTGCAGCAGGAAGGTGAAGCACCGCTCCTGGTGCTCTGGGCGATGACCGAAGAAGTGCGCCTGCTGGCGCAGATCGGTGCGGGACTCGCGAGAGACCAGCCGCTGGACGCACTGTTGAAGGATGCACGGCTATGGGGCGCGCGCCAGGGATTGATCAAACGCGCGCTGCAGAGGGTCGACGGCGAGCGCGCAGCCGCCGCCCTGGTGCACGCCGCGCGCATCGACCGGATGATCAAGGGCATCGCTGGCGGCGATGTCTGGGACGAGTTCCGACAACTGGGCCTGCGCATCACCGCCGCCTGAGGCACCGCGGTGTCGAGCTTCAACGGCCGTTGTCGCTTTCCAGGTCGACTGACGCGGTGTCCGGTGCCAGATGTTCCCATGCGCAACTGGCAGTTTCCCGGCGCACGTCATTGAGCCCGCAGCTGAACTTGCTCTGCACCAGGCATTCACCCTGACCATCCTCGCCGACCACCACCAGGCGCAACTCGGTATCGACCATCCGCTCACCATCCCAGTAGCTGCAGGTCGCGCAAACTTTCACTTCAGCAGGCAGTATCAGTTTCTTGTTCATGATCGGCGCAGACAAATGGCAATAGGTCTGAGAGTGCATTCCTTTGCAGTGGTTCCGTTGACGCATGCACGCAGACGGTGGCTATAATCGATTCTTCCGCCAAACAGAGAAGTCTCATGGATATCGAGCAGTACATGCAAACCGTCGGCCACCATGCCCGCGCCGCATCGCGGCTGATCGCACGTGCCGACAGCCAGGCCAAGAACATTGCGCTCTACCGCATCGCCACGGCGATCCGGCGCGAGTGCGACACGCTGCTTGCCGCCAATCACGATGACCTGGCTGCAGCGCGTGCCGCCGGCCTCGAACCGGCCCTGCTCGATCGCCTGGCGCTGTCGGCGAAAAGCGTTGCGGCAATGGCTGAGGGAGTCGAACAGGTTGCCGCCTTGCCCGACCCGGTCGGCGAAATCAGTGATTTGAAGTTCCGGCCGAGTGGCATTCAGGTCGGCCGCATGCGCGTGCCGCTGGGAGTGATCGGGATCATCTACGAGGCGCGCCCGAACGTCACCGCCGATGCCGCGGCCCTGTGCCTGAAGTCCGGCAACGCCACGATCCTGCGGGGCGGTTCCGAGGCGATCCGCTGCAACCAGGCGATCGCCGCGCTGGTACAGGAAGGGCTCGCCAGCGCCGGTCTGCCGGCCAATGCCGTACAGGTGATCGAGACCACCGACCGCGCCGCGGTCGGTCACCTGATCAGGATGCGCGAGTTCGTCGACGTGATCGTTCCGCGCGGCGGCAAAGGACTGATCTCGCGCCTGCTGGCCGAGGCCCGCGTGCCGATGATCCAGCATCTCGACGGCAACTGCCATGTGTATCTTGACGATGCCGCCGACCCCGAGAAAGCGCTGCAGATCGTCGAGAACGCCAAGACGCAGCGCTATGGCACCTGCAATACCGCCGAGTCGCTGCTGCTGGCGCGTTCGGTCGTCGCCAGCCTGCTGCCACCGATCGCTGCGATGCTGACGCAGAAGGGAGTCGAGATTCGCGGTTGTCCGGAAACCGTCGACCGCGTCAGGGAAGCACGAGCGGCAAGCGAAGAAGATTACGCCTGCGAGTTTCTGGCGCCGATCATTTCGGTCAAGGTAGTGGCCGGACTCGACGAAGCGATCGAACACATCAATCGCTATGGTTCGCATCACACCGACGCGATCATCACCGAGAATTACACCTCGGCGATGCGCTTTCTACGCGAAGTCGACTCGGCTTCAGTGATGGTAAACGCCTCGACGCGTTTTGCAGACGGCTTCGAGTACGGGCTGGGTGCCGAAATCGGCATCTCGACCGACAAGATTCATGCGCGTGGCCCGGTCGGTCTGGACGGGCTGACCAGTCAAAAATGGATCGTTCTCGGTCACGGCGAGGTGCGCGCCTGATTCTTCAGTCGCTCACGCGACTTGCACATGAACACTGCACTGCGGCAGCGGGCGGGCGCCGCGGTGGGCTTGACCAGACCCGCCGGAGCATGTGACCCAAAGGAGACGTCATGAAACATCTGCTGGTGGCGGCGGTTGCCGCCCTGTTCTTCAACCTCGCGGCGGCTGTGGAAGTTGCCGGCGTCAAATTCGACGACAAGACGCGCGTCGGTTCCGGCGAACTGGTGGTCAATGGCGCTGGCCTGCGCAAGAAGGCCGTCTTCAAGGTCTATGCGATGGCCCTCTATCTGCCGGAGAAAAGCGGCGACGCCGCGGCGGTGCTGGCCGCCAAGGGTGGCAAGCGGATTTCGATCAGTCTGCTGCGCGACCTCTCGGCGCAGCAGTTCGTCGAAGCGCTGCAGGAAGGCGTCGCCAACAACCATTCGGAAGCTGAAATGGCAAGCCTCAAGGATCGCCTGAAACAGTTTTCCGATACCCTGCTGGCTGCGGGAGAGCCCAAGACGGGTACCAGCGTGTTCATCGACTGGCTGCCGGAGACGGGGACACGGCTTACCGTCAATGGTCAGGTCAAGGGCAAAGACCTCGCCGGCGACGATTTTTACAAGGCACTGCTGAAAATCTGGCTCGGCAACAAGCCGGTCCAGGATGACCTGAAGCAGGCGCTGCTCGGCAAGACCTCCTGAAGCCCGTTGCAGGACACTACGATGCGCCCCCGGGTCGATCCAGCCGAACCGGCTTTCCAGGCGATCATCAGTGCTGCGGTGTTCAGCCTCGGCGTGTGCGGCGACGAGCTAGAAATTCATCGCATCGCCTTTCTTCCGCCAACTGGCGAAATTGCCCCTCGGAATCCGCTCGCTGCGGAAGTGGCACGCCAGTTGTGCGCCTACCTGGCGGACGCCGAATACCCTTTCGTCTTGCCCTTGCGCGCTGCGGGTACGCCTTTTCAGCGCCGCGTCTGGCAGCAGATCGCGGCCATTCCGACACACCAGACGCGCAGCTATGGCGAGATCGCACGAACGCTGCGCAGCGCACCGCGGGCGGTCGGTCAGGCCTGTGCTGCCAATCCCTACCCGGTGGTCGTTCCCTGCCACCGGGTATTGGCGACGGGCGGCAGATTGGGCGGCTTTGCTCATCAGAACGACGGTTTTCTGCTCGATGTGAAGCGCTGGCTGCTGGTACATGAAGGCTGCTGAGGCCGATCCTGGCGACCTTGCCGAGATCGATCGCTTCTGCGACACGCTCTGGCTGGAAGACGGTCTGGCCAGAGCCTCGCTCGACAGCTATCGCAGCGACCTGCTGCAACTGACGATCTGGCTGGCGGAGCAGCAACTCGGCAGCCTGTGCAACGTTGACGAAGCGATCCTGATGCGTTTCATCGCGATGCTGTCGCAAACGCTGCGCGCTTCCTCGCAGGCGCGTTACTTGTCGACGCTGCGCCGCTTCTACCGGTACCAGGTGGCGCAGGGCCGGCGCAACAGTGATCCGACGCTGAAGATCGCCATGCCGGTGCAATCCTCGCGGCTGCCCAAAGTGCTCTCCGAAGTCCAGGTCGAGCGCCTGCTCGCTGCCCCCCGGCTCGACACGACGCTCGGACAGCGTGATCGGGCAATGCTCGAAACGCTCTACGCCACCGGCCTGCGCGTCAGCGAACTGGTCGGCCTCAAGGTGCACGAACTTCACCTCGACATGGGCGTACTGCGTGTTTTCGGCAAGGGCAGCAAGGAGCGCCTGGTACCGCTGGGTGAACAGGCGTGCGACTGGCTGCGCTGCTATCTGGGCGACGGCCGACCGGCGCTGCTCGCAGGACGCCAGAGCGACGAGATATTCGTGACCGGGCGCGGCTCGGCGATGACCCGGCAGGCTTTCTGGCAGTTGATCAAGCGCTACGCCCTGCAAGCCGGAATGGATCCTGCCCGCCTGTCACCGCACGTGCTGCGGCACGCCTTTGCCACGCATCTGCTCAATCATGGGGCCGACCTGCGCGTCGTGCAACTGCTGCTGGGCCATTCGGACATCTCGACGACGCAGATTTACACCCATGTCGCCCGCGAACGGCTCAAGATCCTGCACGCCCAACACCATCCGCGCGGCTGATCGGCCGCCTGGCACGGCCCTCTCTTCGGATCGGCGGTTGCGGTCACGCGGGAGACTCCGGGAACAGCCGGACGACCTTGCCGTCCCCGCTGCAGAGAACCGACAATCCCGTTTGATTGTACGGGCACAATCATGCGAGCGTGGTAGCCTGAAGCCGCCAGTTCGGCCATATCTCTTCCATGGTGAGTCGCTGACGCGACTTTTACGTTAACGCAGCCCACTAAAACTGAGCGTCTCGTTCTTGTTCAAGTAGTCCAGAGTCAGTTCCTGGCCAGCAGCAGAAGCCGGAGCATGCGCTGCCGCGTGGGCGGCCGCACTGGCATGGGCTTCAGCCAACTCGCCGAGCACAGGCAACTGCTGCATCGACAGCAATTGACAGTACGCAATGACCAGGGCACCGGCTTGGGCGACTTCCCGAAGGGCTTCGGCCGATAACTGGTTAAGAACGGCTTCGTCAATCTGAAAGAGTCCGCCAACCGGCTGGTCACCAGTTTGGGTCTTGACAGTAATTGGCCAGGCTTTGATCAGCGCGTGTTTTTTCAGTACCGCACAGGCGTTGACGGTGACCTGCCGACTGTTCTCGATCTGGGTCAGAAAATTGAGGACCTCCTGAATCACCGACGAGGGTCCGCCTGCATCATCGAAAAAGGGTTCTCCCTCGCTGCCATCGCCAATGAGTCCTGAATCTTCGTCGATGCACAGCACCTGCTGACCTTCATTCCTGTTGGCAAGACAAAAAGGATAACTACGAATAGCAGCCGGAATATACTTTCCCGCCCAACGACCGTCGGGTGTGACAAACAGATTCCTGCCTGTTGCCACACCCAGAACAGCAACAGGAATGAAGGTCTCATTCTGTTCGACAAAGGCAATGGGCAGGCTCAACAACGCGCGCGGAAATTCACCAGCCGTCAGAGGAACAATCGCCTCGTGGGCAGCGAAAGAATAACCCGCAACGCGCCGCCAGCGCTTGTTGGCGTAGCGGTCGGTGGAAATCGGGTGGAAGTTTGGCATTTGCATCCTTGATGTGAACCGTTTGGGGGGCTTGTAAGACCAACCCTTGTGCTGGAGTTTACCTGAAGTTTAGACTCTCGGGATGGCCACTACCGCTGCCGTTTCCCCGCTGCCCTCCCCGGCGATTTCGACCAGCGCCGTCGGCAACGCCTTGCTCGGCTTGACACCCAATTGTTTGAGCATTTCGGCCTGACGGATGAGGTTGCCACGCCCACCGGTGAGTTTGCCATGCGCCTCGTCATAATCCCTTTGCGCCTGCTTGAGACGGTTGCCAAGCGATTCCAGATCGACGACGAAACCAACCAGCTTGTCGTAAAGCTCCGCACCACGCCTGGCGATCTCCTGCGCGTTGCGGCTTTGCGCTTCCTGCCGCCAGAGGTGCGCAACGGTGCGAACGACAAACAGCAGCGTCGAAGGACTGACCAGCAGCACGTTTTTCTGCCAGGCATCCATGAACAGCTCGCGATCATGCGTGACGGCAAGCATGAAGGCGGGCTCGATGGGAACAAACATCAAGACGAAGTCGAGCGATTTCAGCCCGTAAAGCAGTTGGTAATTCCTGTCCGAGAGGCCTTTGATGTGCGTGCGAACGGAATCGAGGTGGCGTTTGATGGCGGCCTGACGATCGCCCTCGTCCTCGGCTGAAGCGTAGTCTTCGTAGGCCGTCAGCGACGCCTTGGCATCCACCACGAGGTGGCGGTCCTCGGGCAGATGCAAGACGACATCCGGCTGCGCGCGCGAGCCGTCGGCGCGGTGATGGCTCTCCTGGACTTCATATTCTTCCCCCTTGCGCAGGCCGGAGGCTTCGAGGACGCGCTCGAGCACCAGTTCTCCCCAGTTGCCCTGTGCCTTGCCAGAGCCCTTGAGCGCCCGCGTCAGGTTCTTGGCGTCCTGACTCAGCGCGTGATTAAGGTCCATCAGATGCCTGACCTGTTCGGCAAGGGCAGTGCGGTCCTTGCCTTCCTGGACATAAACCTCTTCGACCTTGCCCTGGAACTCCTGCAATTTTGTTTTCAGCGGCTCCAGCAACTGGCCGATGTTGGCCTGGTTCTGCTCGGTAAAGCGTTTCGCCTTTTCTTCAAGGATGTCGTTGGCCAGGCTCTTGAACTGGTTGGCAAGAACTTCCCTGGCCTGCAGGAGCAGGTTGAGCTTTTCTTCGCCCTGACTGCGCTCGACGTCGAGGCGAGTCGTCAGCTCGGCGAGTTCGCTGTCAAGACGATTGGCGCGCAGCTCGGCCGCTGCCCGCTGTGCCTTTTCGCCCTGCAATTCGCTGCGGAGCGAACCGACGGTCGCACGTTCGGCCCTGAGTTCTGCATTGACACGGCCGGAGTCCTCGCGCAGGTTGGCCGCCTGCTGGCGCGTTTCCGCAAGGATCCGTTCGACTTCGGCGAGCTTGTGTTCAAGCACCGGCACGCGCAAGGCACGCTCACTGAGCTGGGCACGCTCGCTGCAGACATCATCGAGGGTATCCCGCAACTCGATGACCTGTACCTTCAACTCTTCGTGCGCTCTGATGAGCTGCAGGCGCTCGGCATCGAGGGCACTTAGCCGTTCTCTGGCTGTGGCAAGTTCGACGGCGCGCTCTGCCTGACCTTGATCGCTGGCGCCGGATGTTCGGTTGCGGGTGACCAGCCAGACCATCAGCACGCCGACGAGCAGGCCGATCATCGCCGCAAACAGGGAAAGACTGTCCATGCAACACTCCTTTCAATGCAATGGCGTGGTCTGCGTTCTCGGGATTTCGCGATAGCTGTGCCGGGGGCTACGCCGACAGTGTAATCTGCTTCCGCTCCCCAGTTTGGCTGAAAAATTCAAGAATCCTCGAATTGTGCCGTGATCATTGATGGTGCATTCCGCACCAGCTTTGCCTCACCGGAGATAGCCTATGTCTGTCAGTTCGATTGGTTCCAGCAGTAGCAATTTGTCGTATAGCCCGGCAGTCAAGGCGCAAGCCGAAGCCGTCCAGGCTCAACAGGCAGGGCGCGATGTCGGGAACGATGGGGACGCGGACGATGGCGGCGCTGCCGTCAAAGAGCCGGCTCCAACGGTCAATCTCAACGGCCAAACCGTCGGGACCCGCATCAACACCTCTGCTTGAGTAGTCGTACCCCTGCGGCCCGGAGGTTCCAAGGAACATCTGGACCGCAGTCCTGAAGCATGGACCCCGGCTCGCCGGGGTCCTCCATTCTGCTGAAACGACTACATGGCCGGATACTTTGAGGGGTCGGACATTCTTTCAAGGACCTTGGCAAGTTCGGGGAGTGGGATACCCTCATCGTAAATGCCGGCGCTGACCTGGATTCCAGTAGCGAACGAAACATCTGCAGTCATGGCATAGGAGATCTTGCGAGACAGACGTCCGGCACCGGGTTTCGGCCAGCTGTACTCTACCCAGCCACCACGCGGTTCGTTGCCGGCCTTGCAAAGTTCCTTGAAGATGTACTTGCCGGCGTTGTCGGTAATCTGGAGGATCGGCTTGCCGACCAGGTCAGGGCGCATGGGATGTGCGATCATCCTGTCCTTGCGGCAATCGTAGACGAACACGTAGCTGTCCTTCCAAACCCATTTGCCGTCCTTCTGGTTGAAATCGGCATAGGCTGACGAGCCCTTGTCGTGCAGGAACCTGGCGGCTGCGCGCACCTTGCTGACCGTTTCTTCGGCATTTGCCACATCGGCTTCGGTCGGTGCGGCGGCATGGGCAGCACCATAGGCCAGCAGCAGCGCCATCAATCCAACTGTTTTTGCAAACTTCATCACACGCTTCTCCTTCTGTTCAGAATATGGAACGTTCCCCCTGGTGGTCACTCGATCAGGCCCGGATGCCGGGTCCACAAGCCTCAATTGATCCAGGGCCTGCCGACCGGAAGAACGTCACGGCCAAACAGATCGGCATAGATGATGTGCGCCATGATGTACCACGCCATCGCTGCGGTCACCATCAGTTCATAGCCGGCCACCACGGTCAGGTCGGGATAGCCGAAGTGCGCCAGGTCGAGCAGAATGAAGCCGATCAGCAACAGGGTGAAGGTCAGTGCCAGCGCGCTGCTGACGCGCATCGAACCAATCCACAGGATCACCGTGAATAGTGTCCAGGCAACCAGGAACCAGCCGACGTCGGTCTTGCTGGAGGTATAAATGTTGTAGTGGTTGCCGATCAGGAGCAGCACCAGCGCGATCCAGAAGCAGCCATAGCCCGTGAAGGCGCAATAGCCGAAGTTGTTGCCGGTCTTCATCTCCTGCAGCCCGGCGATCATCTGCGCCAGCCCCCCAAAAATCAGACCCAGCCAGACGACCGGACCCAATCCCATCCATCCCACGTTATGAAACTGCAACACCATGGTCGTCAGACCGAAACCAGCCAGACCTACTACAGCCGGATTACCCAGCTTTTGCTCAGCCATGCACTACCCCCTTCATATTCATCGAGAATGCGGCCTGGGAAAGCCCCGACCGCCCGTTTAACTGGCTTTCCAGACCACATCGGATGCTGCCGGTCGTGGTTCTGGAAACCGGCGCGATTCTACAGGCATGCCCCCGGTAATGGCAAATCGGCCGGGCGGCAAACGCGTCGCAGCGTTCGGCGTGTGCTAGAATCGCCCCCCGCTTCAGCTCCTTTCCGCGATGTCCGCAACCTCCGTCCTCAACCCCCCGCAACGCGAAGCCATCCGCTACCTCGACGGTCCACTGCTGGTTCTGGCCGGAGCCGGATCGGGAAAGACGCGCGTGATCACCGAAAAGATCGTCTACCTGATCGAATCCTGCGGCTTCAGCCCGGACAACATCGCCGCGATCACCTTCACCAACAAGGCCGCGCGGGAAATGCAGGAACGGGTCAGCAAGCGGCTCGCCGGCAAGCCGTCGCGGGGGCTGACGATTTCCACCTTTCATGCACTCGGGGTGCGCATCCTGCGCGAAGAGGCAGGCGTTCTCGGCTACAAGCCGAGTTTTTCGATCCTCGATGCGACCGACTGCTTCGGCATCGTTTCGGAGCTTGCCGGCAGCACCGACAAGCTGGCCATCCGCAAGCTGCAGTCGCTGATTTCGAACTGGAAAAGCGCGCTGGTCTCACCCGACCAGGCGCGCAAGCAGGCCCGCAACGAGAGCGAAATTCTCGCCGCGAACGCTTTCGCAAGCTATTCGGCAACCCTGCAGGCATACCAGGCGGTCGATTTCGACGACCTGATCGCGCTCCCCGTGGCGCTCTTCGAGAACCATCCGGCAGTGCGCGACAAGTGGCAGAACCGCCTGCGTTATCTGCTGATCGATGAATATCAGGATACCAACGCCAGCCAGTACCAATTGCTCAGGCTGTTGGCTGGAGCACGCGCCGCGTTTACGGCGGTCGGCGACGACGATCAGGCGATCTATGGCTGGCGTGGTGCCGACATCGCCAATCTGCGGGGGCTCCCGCGCGACTACCCGAATCTCAAGCTGATCAAGCTCGAACAGAACTACCGCTCGACGGTACGCATCCTCAAGGTGGCCAACGCCCTGATCTCGCACAATGAAAAACTGTTCGACAAGAAACTGTGGTCGGAACTGGGCCACGGCGATCCGATCACCGTCAACGTCTGCCAGGACAAGGAAAAGGAGGCCGAGTCGGTGGTCATGAAGCTGCAGGCGCACCGCTTTCAGCATCAGGGCGCATTCCGCGATTATGCGATCCTCTACCGTGGCAATTTCCAGGCCCGTGCCGTCGAGAAATTCCTGCGCCAGCAGCGCGTCCCCTACCTGTTGTCTGGCGGTCAGTCCTTTTTCGAAAAGGCCGAGATCAAGGACATCACTTCCTATCTGCGCCTGCTCGCCAACCACGACGACGATCCGGCCTTCCTCCGCGCCGTCAGCACACCCCGGCGTGGCGTCGGCAGCAGCACCCTGCAGGCGCTCGGCGGCTACGCTGGCGAACGCCGGATTTCACTCTTTGCTGCCGCTCGCGAACAAGGTTTCGTGCCGCGCGTTCAGGCACGCCAGCTGGCGCCCCTGCTCGAGTTCTGCGAATTCATCGAGCGCCTGCAGGCACGTGCCGGGTGCGAGCCGGCGGGACAGGTGATCACCGCGCTGCTCACCGCAATTGCTTACGAAGCGTGCTTGTACGACCAGGATGATGCGCGCACGGCACAGATCAAATGGGGCAATGTCCAGGAATTCTGCGACTGGTTGAGCAGGAAGGGCGACGAAGACCGGAAAACGCTGCTGGACCTCGCCCAGACCATCGCACTGATCAATCGGCTCGACGAGCAGGACGCCGACGTCGATGCCGTTCGGCTGTCGACCCTGCACGCTGCCAAGGGCCTGGAGTTCAAGCACGTTTTCCTGATCGGTATCGAGGAAGGCATTCTGCCGCACCGCGATGCCGAGGCCGAAAACCGCACCGAGGAAGAGCGCCGCCTGATGTACGTAGGGATCACGCGCGCCCAGCGATCACTGCACCTGAGCTATGCCGAGAAGCGCCAGCAGGGTCGGGAAGTGATTCCCTGTCAGGCATCGCGATTCATCGCCGAAATGGGCAGCGAGGACCTGCGCTTCTCGGGTGGCAGGAGCGAAACCGCACCGGACAGGATGGCCAACGCCGAACGCTTTTCAGCGCTCAAGGCGATGCTGAACAAGGGAAAATAGTTTGGCTGTCGTGCGCCGGTTTGCCGGCGCACGACCTGACTTACCTGGAGAGACCGAGCAGGTGCTCGACCGCCGCCTTGACCTCGGCGTCGCTCAGATCGGGATTACCGCCCCTGGCCGGCATCGCATTCTTGCCGTTGATGGCACTCGTGACCATCGCCGCCGTACCGGCGCCCATCCGTGCAGCCCAGGCCGCCTTGTCGCCCGCTTTCGGTGCGCCGGCTGCGCCGCTGGCGTGGCAGGCCATGCACACCGAGTTATAGACGGTGGCGCCGTCGCGCGGCTTGCCGTCACTCTTCACCGCAGTGGCTTTCGCCAATTCCAGCTTCGCCACCGGCTGAATACGGCCTTCCGGCTCATCACCGGCGCCCGCCGTGACGCGGCCTTTGCCGATCATGGAAAGCGGCCAGATGATGACGATCAGAACAACGGCAACGATGAGGGTAATGATCAGAATCGCCCGTGAAGAGTCTTGTTGCTGAGCCATGCCAAATCCTTAATGATCCGAGGGTCGAATGGCCATTGTACCGCTGTTTGACGCCACCCAAAAGTACCGGAGAGTACTTGGGAGGCTGTGATCGTTCTTTCACTCCGGCATCTGCGACACCGTCATCAACGTATTCAAGCGTGCCAGTGCATCCGTAACGATGCGCCCCTGCGCCGCGATGCTCTCGATGATCTCGCCCGGCGTGCGCTCGTCCACGACCGTCACGGCATTCGGGTTGACCGCTTTCAGATCGAACACCGCTGCGTCGATGGCGGCAGACTCGGCTTCCAGATCGCGGGCCGCTTTTTCCTGTTCGCGGATGTCCGCCTCCAGCGTCTCGATCTTTTTTTCATCGGCCTTGCCCTTCTTCAGGCGCTTGAGGTCTTCCTTCCGATCGACCACGGCTTCCTTGATTTCGGCGGCCTTGTCCAGCAGCGGCTGCATGGCCTCGCGCGCCTGGGCGCGGCGGACGGCAAAGTCCACCGTCCACGAATAGCGGCTGTCGCCGCTGGGCGTATCGCGTTGGGCCAGTTGCCGGGCATAGCTGGGAAAAGGCTTGCCAGAGTTCTCCGCGTCGGCTTGCGAATCAGCCTGCAAATCGGCGGTGAGGATGGCGGGCAAGGCGTCATCGCCGAGCGCCTCGCCGTCCTTGCCGAAGCCGAAGTGCGCCAGCGTCAGCGGCGTTTTCTTGCCCACCTTGACCCACGACAAATCGTAATACCAGATGCGTTCGGTCTTTTTGCCCTTGGTGAAGAACAGCAGATTGGTCTTCACGCCCGCGCCCGCCGTGGAGAACACACCGCCCGGCAGGCTGACGATGGCCCACAGATCACACTCGTCGGTGAGCTTGCGCTTGGTCTCGACGAAAGCGCTTTCGTTGGTACGGAACAGCAAGCCCTCATCGAGCACGATGGCGCAGGTACCGCCCGGCGCGAGTTCAGCCAGAATGTCCTGAACGAACAGCACCTGCGTGGCGCCGGTCTCGAAGGCGAAATTCTTCTGCGCGTCCTTGCCCTCCTTGCCGCCGAAGGGCGGATTGGTCAGGATCACGTCGAACTGGGCGGGCGCGTGCTGGAACAACGCGGCGTAGGTGGCCCGGCGCGTCAGCGAATTGCCGTGCCACAGGTTCGGCTGGTCGATGCCATGCAGCACCAGATTGGCCAGCGCAATGGGGAACACCAGATTTTCCTTCTCGCGCCCGAAGAAGGTGTCGTGTTTGAGCCTTTCAATATCCGTGCTGGCCGCCGCATTGCCCAGCTTGCGCACCATGTGCTCGTAGGCCACGGCGAGAAAGCCGCCGGTGCCGCAGCACGGGTCATAAACCGTCCTACCCAGCGACGGGTTCACGGTATGCACCATGGCGCGGATCACTTCGCGCGGGGTGAAGAACTGGCCGCCGTCGGAGTTCTTTTCGCCCATCTTCAGCAGCAGGTCTTCATACACCTGCGACAGCGTGAAGAAATGCGTGTCGTCGATGTGATCGATGCTGATCTCATGCACGCGATCGAGGATGTCGCGCAGGTTGGCCTCGTCATCCACGCGCACGCGCTCCACCGCCGTCATGATGCGGCCGATGATGCGCTGCTTCGGTGTCGCCACTGGATTCGGCAGATTCGTGCGCGGGTCCACATCCAGTGCGTGCAGGTGCGGCAACAATGTCTTGTTGATGAAGTCGAACAGCCGACCGTCACCGGCGGCAAAGAGCTCCTGGCGCTTCCAGCCCTGCGCTTTGCCGTCCGAAGCTTGCGGATGATCGGCCTTATCCGACCACGGCGCGGCCCAGTCTTGCCAGCGGTAGGGCGCTTGCAGCGCGGGAGAGAACTCCGCGCCCAGCACCGCGGCCTGCTCCGCCTCGCGCGCTTCCTGCGCGTCGAGGATGCGCAGGAACAGAATCCACGTCAGTTCCGGCACGTATTGCAAGGCGCTGGCGCAGTTGGAGCGGCGCATCACGTCGCAGATGCTCTTGACGAAGGCCGAGAGCGACTGCGTGGAAGCAATGGCCTTGGGTGGTTTTTCGGATGTCTGCAGGCGGGCCATGTTCAGTCAGTGTCCCCGGTCAATGTTGGTGTGTTTTGCAGATAAAACTCATGCAGCTTTGCCCGCAACAAGGCTTTGTCGGGCAGTTGGGTCTGGTATTCAGCGATCAGCGCGGGCAAAGTGCTCCGGCTCAGGGCGTACTCGACCACCTCGTCATCCTTGCTTGCGCACAGCAGCACGCCGATGGCGGGGTTCTCGTGCGGCTTCTTCACGTCCCGATCCAGGGCTTCCAGATAGAAGTTCAGCTTGCCCAGATATTCCGGTTCGAAGCGTCCGACTTTCAGCTCGATGGCCACCAGGCTGTTCAAGCCGCGATGGAAAAACAGCAAGTCCAGCGCGAAGTCGCGCCCACCGACCTGTACCGGATACTCGCTGCCGACAAAGCAGAAATCACGCCCCAGCTCGATCAAAAAGTCCTTGAGCCGCGAGAGCAGGCCGCGATGCAGATCGGCTTCGGCATGACCTTGGGGAAGATCGAGAAATTCAATCAGATAACTGTCTTTGAAAACGCTGATTGCCTCCGGATGCGTCTGTGACAGCACAGCGGACGCTTTAGCTGGTGTCAGCACCGTGCGCTCGAACAGCGCCGCCTTGAATTGGCGCTCCAGTTGCCGCTTGCTCCACTTTTCCTGAGCGACCAGACGCAGATAAAACCCCCGTTCCTCCGCTTGTTTGCTCTGGCTCAGGATGATGAGGTGATGCGTCCAGGGAATTTGTCTCACCAGCGGTGCGACAAATTCGTCGGCGGCGTAGGCCTCGTAAAACTGCCGCATCCGGAACAGGTTGGCGCGAGTAAAGCCGCGCAGACCGGGTTGCGTTTGGGCCAGATAGCGGGCCAGTTGATCCACCACGCCGTCGCCCCATTCCGAGGCGGCGATCTTGCGGCTGATGTGCTCACCGATCTGCCAATACAACTCGATCAGCGTGGTATTGACCGCCTGCACGGCGCGTTGCCGGGCGCTGGCGATCAGTTGCGCGATGGTGGCGAAGTCGGTGGAATCGACCGTTTGGGGATCGGTGGTCATGGCCTGGCCTCCACGTGGTTGAAGGTCTGTGCGAGGAGACGCTGCGGCAGGTATTCGATCTCGGCCAGTTGCGTGGCGGCGGCTTGGGCGATGGCGTCGGCTTCGGCGAGTTGGGGTTTTAGACGGCTGACGATGCGGCGTTGGTCGGTAATGCCAGGCGCGCACAGGTGGAATGCTTCCAACGTCGGCATATAGATGGTCTTGTGGGTCGCGCCGGTGGCGAGGTCGCGCAATTCCGTGCGCGACCGGATAAGCGCATGCATCAGAAACTCAGGCTCCAGTCCATCGCCACACACCCAGTTGGCGAAGTCCTGGCTGGTTGCCATCGGCGCAGCCATGAGGGTGACAAAGCCCACGGAGGCTGTCCGCGAGAAACACACCGTGCCACACGGCAGGATGCGCGCTGAAGAGTTGGCGATACCCAGGTCGTTGGTGCGAAGCTGGGTGCTTTGCACCCACTGACCATCGAGAGCGCGAATTTCGGTCAGCGAAATCCATGATACGTCGCCGCCCCACCATTCCGGGCGTTGTCGGCTGGGCGTGTGACCACTTTCCAAGCGTGCAATGTCGGTCAGCTTGCGCCATCGCCAGCCATCTGGCGCGTCCTCGAAGTGCGGCGGAACGGCGACAGGAACCACATGGCAAAATGCCTCGCGGTAAACCGCTGCGCGCAAGACGTCCGCCTCTTGTACCTGCGCCTGCGCCGCCTGCCGCGCGATTTCCACTTCGGCCAGTTGGGCTTTCAGGCGGGCGGCGATTTGGCGTTGTTCGGAAAGCGGAGGAAACGGTAAAACGATTTCTTCCAGATCGCCTCGCGATAGGCCGGGAACAGTTGCGCCAACCGCTCTTTCCTGAAAATACGACAATTGCGCTTGAAGGAAAGCTGCAAGATAGTTCGAGTCAAGTCGCGTGGAGTCGCTGCGGACAGCCATGATCTGGCGGCCGATGGCGGCTTTTGTATCCGGCGCAAAGTTAACCTTTCCTACACCCGCGCCCTTTACCGTAACCAACACATCGCCTGGCTCACAGATTGCCTTTGGCGTTTCCGTCCATCTCGAAATCGCCGGTTTATCTAATCCAAAATCTGATGGCCCTGTCAGATAGCCGATGCCCTTTCCCGATGTGTTGTGCTGGCCATCGAGCAGGTGTTGACCGGATACAACTTGAGCGACTTCGCGCAGTTCGACCTCGCTCATACCCCAAACAACCTCATCTTCGCGTCCCGCATCACCTGCACCGGCTTGCCCAGCGCGCGCAGCGCCTCCAGCCCGCCGGCCCGCGCGATTTCCGGCACGGCCCACAGTTCCTGCTTTTCCAGGGCATCGGTGCCGCCCTGCGCGAACTGCGTGCCCAGGCCCTTGAGCACGATGGCGGATTGGGCGTCCATGCCCGCGAACCACGCGGCGTTAGCGCTCACGTATTCCGCGCCGCGCTCGGGCCTTTTCAGCGCGCGGGCGTTGTAGCCATATTTTCCGAACACATCGAACAAATCGAACTCGTCCATCTGCTCGGCATCGCGCACCAAATCCGGAACGTAGTGATCGCCCAGCAGGTGGTCGATCAACTGGCGGCGCTTTTTCGCTTCGATCCACAGCGCGCGGAAGTCGTCGAGGTTGTGCGCCTCGGCGAGTACACGGGCGATGACCTCGCGCCGATAGTCGTCCACCGGGATTGGCGTAGCGACGCCGCCACGGTTGGCAAGAATGAAGCGGCCCTGCGCGTTGACGATGACATCGTATGGTGCGCGGATCTCGGCGACGTGCGACCCCTCGCCATCGCCCGCGTCACCACCGCCGCCACCGTCACCGCCATCACTTCTGCCACCGCCGCCAGGGCGCGGCGGCTGGGTGATGAAATCCACTCCGAACAGGTCGGTGACACCGGTGTAGTCGTAGAGCCAGAACTTGTATTTCTGCGTTTCTTCGTGGATGCGCGTACCGCGCCCGACCATCTGGTAGAACTTGATCGCCGATTGCAGGTAGCGGAAGAACACCACGGCGTTCAGGCGCTCGATGTCCACGCCGGCTTCCAGCAAATCCACGGTGCAGGCGATGAAGGCTCGCTCGCCTGAGCCGCGCATGACTTCGATCTTGTCCGCGCCACCGCTGGCGGTGCATTTGAAGGCGTAGTCGTCCTTGCGCGGCTGGCCTTTTTGCTTGCACCACTGGGCGTAGAGCTTGTTCATCTGCATCGCCACGCGGTCGGCATGCAGGTCGCGGGTGCAGAAGATGATGACTTTCTGTTCTGGCCCGCCGTTTTCGCACAAGAGCCTGAACAGGTCTTCGCACATTTTCGGCGTGCGCAGATCGATGAACAGTTCGTCGTCAAAGTCCTTGCTGGTGTATTCCTTCCGGGTGAGGTCTTCCTCGGCGAGCGGCTTGCCGGTCTTGATGTCCCTGACGCCCGCTTTGAGGATTTCCTCGCGGGTGAAGATGCGTGCATCGATGTCGGCCTTGCGCTTGACGATTTCGCAGGCGGCCAGGTAACCGTCTTCTTGCGCCTGCGCCAACGTGTATTCGTACACGGGTTCCCCGAAATACTCGACGTTGTGCGCGGTGATCGCGTCGTCCGCGGCGATGGCAGCCTCGATGTCCTTCGATTTCTTTTCGTTCTTCGGGACTTTGAGCTTGCGCGGCGTGGCGGTCAGGCCGATGTGGATGGCATTGGGGTTGCGCGTCAGCGCCTGTGACCACTTGCCCCATGCCGAGCGGTGGCATTCGTCGATGATGATGACGCTGAAGGAATCCTCGCCGTAGTGATCGGTGAGGAAGCTGCCGTCGCCGTTTTCGTCGATGCCCAGCGTCTGGTAGGTGGCGATGTGGATGCGCGCATTGGCGGCGGCATTGTTGACACCACCGTGGCCGCGCTCGCCACGTCGTTCGGTTTCTACGATGCGGGCATTGCCGCCGAAGGCGGCCTTGAGCCTGGTGTAGGCCTGCTCGCGCAGTTCGTCGCGGTCGCACAGGAACAGCACGGGCTTGGGCAATAGACCCGCTTGCGCCATGCGCCATAGCAGGTTGGTGGCGATGATGGTCTTGCCCGCGCCGGTAGCGAGCGTGAGCAGCACGCGTGTCCCATGCCCAGATGGCGGTCCCGCCTGTCGTGCCAGGATGATCTTCTCGAAGGCGGCACGGATGGCCGCGTCCTGGTAATAGCGCGTGGCCGACCACGCCGGGCTGTCGGCCTGGAACAACAGCGCGGCATCGATTGATGCTAGATCGACGCCCTTGTCCTTGGCGTAACGCGCGCACAAGTCGGGATGTGACGGGAAATCTTCCAGCGGATGCGGGCCGGTCTGGATGCCGCTGGGCTTGTCGAAATCACCGTAGAGGTGGCCATTGCTAGCGAAAACGTACGGTACGTCAAAGCGCGTGCAGTCCGCATAGCCCTTGGCCTGCTCCATGCCCTTGAGCGGGTCGGCGTCTGACCGCTTGGCTTCCAGCACGGCGACCGGCAGCGGTTTGGGCATATCGCCCACCTGCACGCACAGCAAGTAGTCGGTTCGCCCTCCTCGCTTGCTGCGGCAACCCTTCGGTCCGGTCGGCTCCACTGGGGCAGGGGTTTCCAAGCGAATGCGCTGCGGGTCGTCGTAACCCTTGCGGCGCAACACCGGATCAATGAGGTGAAAGCGGGTTTCTTCTTCGTTGAATGCCACTGTCGCCCCCTTCAGTCCTGATCCTTGTGTTCGTCGGCGCCGCCTGCACGCACCCACGCATCGACTTCCGATACCTTGAACTTCCACAACCGCCCGACGCGGTGTGCGGGCAGGGCCTTGCGGTCGATCCAGCGGTAGATTGAATCGCGCGTGACACCCAGATGCGCGGCCATCTGGTCCACGGACACCCACGGTTCAACAGTCATGGCAGCGCTCCAGTAGCAGGGGTTCGGGTAGCATAAAGTCGGTTTAAATCGTAAAAAGTGTAATTTATCAGCTTGGCCGGTCGCAGGCGAGCACCTGATCCGTGGGGGTGAGAATGAAAGTGTTGGTCGAAGCGCCTTGTTCGACCGAGATGCGTTGACATCGGTGATCACCCCTCCCTCTTGCGGGTGAGCCTGTCGGTCCCTCCCAACACTGTCATTCACACCTCTTACACCTGCAATCTGCCGGCATAGCCGGTCATTTCGAGATAGCCGCGACCGCTGAGGCTGCCTTCGACCTTGACCAGGCCCTCCCAATACACTACTGGCGCCGGCCGGCTGGTGGACAGTTCCTGATCGTCGAGCACCGGCAGCGTCCGCAGCGTGTGCTCGCCGCAGCGGATTTCCAGCTGCACCGGATAACGGGCGCCGCTGCGCGGTGACAACCAGCGGCGTAGCGGTGTGAAGCTGACGGCGTCCGACCCGAACTGGCGCAGGTGGCCGGCGGCGTTCCGCCAGGTGGCATGCGCGAACCGCGTCTGTCCCTGTGCATCGCGCATGCGGAAGGCCATCAGCGCGCCCCCGTCGGCGAGGTTGATTCCCAGCCAGTCCCAGCCGACTGCGCCATCACCGAGATAGGCGGTCGACCATTCGTGATCGAACCAGGCACGCCCGCTGACTTCCTGCCGCCGACCGTCCTGCACCAGTTCCCCGGCGACCTGCAACTGCGGCCAGCTCACGTAGTAGCTGGCCGACTCCAGCCCGTGGCCCTTGCGTGAATAACCGTTCTCGCCCTGCAGCAGCAGCGGCTGCGACGGCGTGAGGGTCAGGTCGTACGAGAACTGCGGGCTCTGCATCTGCAGTCGGAACACTTCGCCCGCGCTGCGCTGCTGCCGAAGCATGCGCCAGGCGCCGATCGAGACCTCGCAATCGAGACTCGAAAAGCCGGCGCCGAGATTGGCGCGCGCGGCGCGTTCGGCGTGCCACAGCCGCTCGCCGGGGATGGTCAGCGCCGCGTGCGCGAAGAGAATCTGGCGCGCGGCCAGCGGCGAGCGCAGTGTTTCGGCGCGGCCTGTCCGGCTGCGAAAGAAAGTAAGCTGAAAACCGGTGTCTGGCCTGGGCGAATCCAGCGCGCCGGTCACGTACCACCATTCGGTCCGGAAATCCGGATGCGCGCCGTGGTCACGCGGAAATTCGAGCCGGCGTCCGGGCGTCACCGGCGGGTAGGCGACCGGTGTTTCCACGACCGCGGCGCGCGCCAGCAGCGGCAGCAGCAAGGGGGTGGCCAGGAAGTTGCGGCGGCGCATCGGCGGTGCTTACTGGGCGCCGGCCAGGACCTGCGCCACCGGCAGCCGCGTCGCCTGACGCGCTGCA
>NZ_JDSS02000024.1:36292-39448 GCF_000584955.1 Candidatus Accumulibacter vicinus | reverse complement strand
GGTACCGATCGCGATGCCGCAGGCGAGTCCGATCAAGAGGCCAACGGCGGCGATCAGCGCGCCTTCGAGCATCACCGCGCGGCTCAGCATGCGGCGGCTGAAACCGAGCGCGCCGAGCGTGGCCAGTTCGCGTTCGCGCAAGCAGACGCTGGCGGCGAGCGTCACCGCCAGCCCGAACAGTCCGATCAGCATCGCTGCGGCTTCGAGGGCGTAGGTCACGGCAAAGCTCTTGTCGAAAATCGACAGGCTCAACCGGCGAATCTCGGCCGCGTCGGCCACTTCGAGTCCGTACTGGCCGGTGTACGGCGCGAGCCAGGCAATGGCAGCGGTTTCCTGGCCGGGCCGCGGCCACAGCGCGAGGTCGGTGGGCTGGAAATCGCCGCCCAGGCGCTGGTAATCGTCGCGGCTGATCGCGATCGCGCCGAACTGCCGGGAATAGTCGCGCCAGACGCCGCCGACGAAGACCTCGATGGCGCGTCCGAGCAGCGGCAGGCGCAAGGTCTGGCCGGGCGCGATGCGGTAGATCTCGTGCAGCGCTTCGCTGATCCAGACCACGGCGATGTCGCCCGCCGGTGGCGCCAGCACCGGCCCGGTGAATGGCAGGCGCGCTTCCGGCTGGCTGCGCTCGATCTCGCGCACCAGCAGCGCGATGTTGGGCCGCTGCGGGTCGATGGTCAGCGCGGCCTGCGCGCTCGGCTCGACACGGGCGAACGGCGCATCGGGCCGGCTCAGCGCGGCGAGCAGATCCTGCGGCAAGGGCGTGGACTTGCTGCGCAGATACAGCGGTGCCGGCAACACCTCGTCGAGCCAATGGTCCACGGCGACGCGAAAGCTCGACACCATGATCACCATGCTGGCGGTCAGGGCGAAGCTGACGATCAGACCGCTCGCCGCCACCTGCGCCATCAGCGGCGCCTGCGCGACATTCTGGATGGCGATCCGTTGCGGCGCCGGCAAACTTCGCCGGGCGAACCCGCCAAACACGTTCTGCGTGAGCAGCGGCGCGCTGGCGATGCCGATCACCAGGACCAGAGCAATGGCCGTATAACCGGCGAGCGGCAGCTCGAACAGCGGTGGCAACTGCGTCAGGGCGACCGCAGCCAGCGCCAGCAATACCGGGAGCAAGCGCCTGACACGCCGCGCATCGTCGGCCGGCGGGCGTTGCGCGAAACCGATTTTCAGCGCCTGCGCCAGCGGCTGCACGCGGTTCAGGTGCGCCGGGTAGAGCGCGCCGGCGAGGCTGGCGGTGCAGCCGAGCGCCAGGAAGATCAAGGCGGGCAGCATTTGCGGAACGATCCGCGGCGCGCTGCCCGCGAAATAACCGCCGCCGAGGTCGCCACCGAGCAGTTGCGTGAAGGCCAGGGCCAGCGCGTAACCGAGAGTCAGGCCGAGCAGCGAGCCCGGTACGCCGATCGCGAGCCCTTCGAGCAGGACCTGCAGCAGGCGCAGGCGTGGAGAGAGACCGAGCACGCCAAGCAGTGCAAACTGTGTCGAACGCTGCGCGACCGCCGTCAGTTGCGTCGCAAAGACCAGGAAGGCACCGGTCAGCAGGGCGACCAGCGCCAGCACGTTGAGGTTGACACGGTAAGCACGCGACAGGTTGGAGACGCGCGCACTTTCGTCGTCGGGGGCACGCAGCAGCAGGTCGGCCGGCAGCCGTTCTGCCAGCGCTGCCCGCCAGCTCGCCGGGTCGGTCGCAGGCGCGAGGCGCACGCGCCCCTCGCTGACGGCGTTGGCTGGTCCGAAATGTTCCTGCACCCAGGCGATGTCGGCGACCAGCAGCAGGTCGTCGGGTCCGGTGCCCGGCAGGTCGCCGGCAATCGTGGTGGCCCAGTGCTGATCACCGCGCCGCAGCGTCACCGCCGCACCAGCCGGCAGCCCGAGCTGGCCGAGCAGCGCCGGTGAAACATAGACGCCGCCGTCGAAGAGGTTGCCGGCGACGCGATCGCTCTGACGTGGCAGCAGCTTTGGCATCACCGCTGCGGCGCTGAACACGTCGAGGCCGATCAGCCGCACCGGTGTGCGCGCCGGTTCGATGCGCACGCGCGTTTCGATCACCGGCGCGATGACCAGCACTGCCGGGTCGCGGGCGAGGTCGTTGATGGTTTCCAGGGGAACGCTGCCGGCACTGTTACGGGCAGCCAGCAGCGCATCCGGATCGCCCTGCACGGTCTGCATGGCGCGTGCGAAATCGGCCAGTGCGGCGTCGTTGATCAGGTGAATCGCGTAGCCGAGCGCGACCCCGAGGGCGATCGCCAGCATCGACAACAGTGTCGCCGCGCGGCGTGTGCGGAACTGCGCGCAGATCAGCCACCAGGCCAGCGTGGTCATTGCAGGCCGTCCTGGGTCAGCGTCAGGATGCGGTCGCAGCACTGCGCAAGCGGCTGCGAATGGGTGACGATCAGCGCGCTGGCCCGCTGCTCGCGGACTCTTTCGAGCAGCAGCGACAGTACCTCGCCAGCGGTGCGCGGATCGAGGTTGCCGGTCGGCTCGTCGGCCAGGATCAGTGCCGGCTGGTGCACCAGCGCGCGTGCAATCGCCACCCGCTGCAGCTCGCCGCCCGACAGCGACGCCGGCCAGCGTTCGCCGAAACCGGCAAGTCCGACGCGTTCGAGCAGCGCCTGCGTACGTGCTGCGTGTTCGCCGGCCGGCACGCCGCCGAGCAGCAGCGGCACGCTGATGTTCTGCGCCACATTCAGCGTCGGCAGCACATGAAACGCCTGGAAGACGAAGCCGATGTGCCGCGCCCGCAGCGCCGATCGGGCAGTTTCATCGAGCCGGACGATGTCCAGCGCCTGCGGGCCGATGCAAATCGCGCCGCGATCGGCGCTTTCGAGGCCGGCAATACAGTTCAGCAGCGTGCTCTTGCCCACGCCCGATTCGCCGACCAGGGCCACGATCTCGCCTGCCGCGATGTGAAAAGCGAGCGCGCTGAACAGCGGCCGGCTGGCTCCGGGGTGACGCTTGGCGAGACCGCTAACGGTCAGCATGTCCGTGCAGGTCAGCCACGATCCGTCACTATAACAGTTGCGGCAGTTTCATCACGGCCGTTGCGCCATGTAGGACCAGTTGATCTTGCGGCGCGGCAGCAGGTAATCGAGTTCCTCGGGCGGGCGCTCCTGCAGGCGCAAAGGGCGATCGATCTTGAGCTCGTCG
>NZ_JDSS02000024.1:32029-36267 GCF_000584955.1 Candidatus Accumulibacter vicinus | reverse complement strand
TCGGCTTGCCGGCAGGCGCCGAGCCGACGACGGCGCCGATGCGGCTGTCGCTGAGTTGCACGATCGATCCCGGTGGATAGACCCCCATCGCCCGCACGAAGAGTTGCAGCAAGGCCGCATCAAAGGCCTTCTGCTCGCGTGTCCACATCGTCGACAAGGCTTCTGAAGGGGACAGTGCGCGCCGCGGGTCGATCGGGCTGACGAGATTGTCGAAACGGTTGGCAATCGCCACCAGCCGTGCCGACAGGGGAATCGCGTTGCCGCTCAGGCGATCCGGAAAGCCGCTACCGTCGTAACGCTCGTGATGGTGCAGGATGGCTTCGAGCAAGGGCGGCGTCAGGTTGCCGGCACGCATTGCCGCGTCGTAGCCGGCACGGCAATGCGACTGATAGATCTGCTCCTCGTACCGGTTGCGCTCGTTGTTGCGCAGGATCGAGGCCTTGATCCCAAGTTTGCCGATGTCGTGCAGCAGTGCTCCGATGCCGAGCGAGTGCAGGGCCTGTTCCGGGATTTTTGCCTGTTTGCCGAGCAGTAACGCCAGGGTCATGACCGACAGCGAGTGTGCGGCATGGCCGTCATCGTGCGCCTTTTCGGCAATCAGCACGATCGCGCTGTCGGGATCGGCGAGCAGCGCCGTGGTGGTGTCCTTGCTGACCCTGGCGACCCGTTCGACTGCCTCGCGGGGATGGACCAGGAAGCCCTGGAGGGCGCCACTGACTTCCCTGGCGGCGCCGAGGTAGTGTTGCTGCGCCTTGTCGAGGCGTTCCCTGAGTTCGCTCATGACTTGCGCACGCGCACGCTTCTCGGCCATGCGCTGTGCCGCCAGCGCCGCCAGGCGCTTCTTCTCGGCGTCAGCCTCGGGATCGGTGCCCGGTTGTGCCTCCTGTCGCAGCAGTGGTGGCACCTTGCAACGCGTCGGGTCGCAGAACAGTTGTGGCAGCTTCATCGCGGCGATTAGCCGCGCCTGTTCTTCATCCGCAATGACGAAAGAGTTGAACATGAACTGGTGCTCGACCCAGGGCACCGGCAAACGGACGTGCACCCCCGGACGCAGTTGCGAGGCATCGATGCTGATTTCCCCTTCGTTGGGGGTGACGGCATCCGGAGCAGGCGACATGTCTTTAATGTCAAAGTCGCTTCAGCGACTCACGAACCCCCCTCCACTTGCGGGAGAGGAGTTAGGGCTGAGGGAAACGGTCATGACTTTCATCATCCGGTGTGTCTCAAATCGCCATGACCGTTACCGGCCAGCCGGCACGGCCCGCAGGGCAGCGAGCAGCTTCTGCCCTGGACGGCCGTCGACGGTCAGGCCGAGACGTTTCTGTTCGGCCAGAATCGCCTGCCGCGAGTTGGCGCCGATCATGCCGTCGATTTCGCCGATCGGGTAGCCACGGCCAGCGAGAAGCGTTTGCAGCTCACGGCGTTCGCTCCGCGACAGACCGGGGTCATCGGTCGGCCAGGGGGTGACGAAAGCCTTGCCCCCCTTGATCCGGTCAGCGAGATGGGCAATCGCCAGGGCATAGCTTTCGGCAGCATTGTAGCCGTAGATCGCGTCGAAGTTGCGGAATACCAGAAAAGCCGGTCCGCGCGGACCCGCCGGCAGAAGCAGTCCGGCAGCAGCGTCCGAGGTGACGATCGGCTGCCCGTCGGCACGGCGGATACCACGCCCGATCCAGGACGACAGCGGCCGCTTGTTGCCGCGTCCGGACACTCCGGTGTCGAAACCGGCCGGCAACACGACCTCGTAACCCCAGGGCTCGCCCTGGCGCCAGCCAGCCTTGTGCAGGAAGTGGGCGGTCGACGCGAGCGCATCGGGGACGCTGTCCATGAGGTCGCGCTTGCCATCGCCGTCACCATCGACGGCCAGGCGCAGGAAGGTCGAGGGCATGAACTGGGTATGGCCGAAAGCACCGGCCCACGATCCGACCAGCCGATCCGGCGCGATGTCGCCGCGGTCGAGGATCTTCAGCGTGCTGAGAAATTCGCCCCGGAAATAGGCCTGCCGACGCCCGAAGCAGGCGAGCGTGCCGAGCGAGGTGAGCAGCGGCCGCTTGCCGAAGTTGCGCCCGAAGTTGCTCTCGACGCCCCAGACGGCAATCACCGTATCCCCATCGACCTGATAGCGCTCGGCCGACACGGCCAGCGTGCCGGCCCATTTCTCGCGCATTGCCAGCGCATCGGCAACCCGTTCATCGTCGACCAGGCCAGCCAGGTAATCCCAGATCGGTGTCCGGAACTCGGGTTGGTAGTCGAGGAATTCAAGAACGCTCGGGTCGGGCATCAGGCCGCTGGTCAGGCGATCGAAGGCGGCGGTCGAGACGCCCTTCGCCGCAGACTCGGCGCGCAGCGTCGCCAGGCATGTGCTGAAACGTTCGGCGGGTACCTGGGCGGCGGCAGTGGCGCTGAGCAGGGTCAGGAAGAGAGCGAAGCGGGCGGGTTGCATGGCGAGGGTCAAGGTGCGAAGGTCAAGGGTCAACCGTTGGTCTGGGCGGGTGATTGCAGCGTGTCGGAAGATTGGCTGTTGGCGGTTGGCGGGTTGATGATCGCGCCTCGTATTCGGCGTCTCCGATGACTTCGCCATCGATCACGCGTCCGCCCGACGCCGGCTTCGGCTGGCTGGACTGCGTCTGTTCGCGCAGGGACTCGTCGGAATGCCTGCGCAGATGGCGGGTTTTCCACTTGAGGTAGGCAAGGACCAGCAGTCCAACGGCCAGCAACAAGGCCAGTAGCAGCAGTGAAAACATCAAGGCGGCGACCAACAAGAGCGCGCCAGCTGCGATCGTGATCAGTCTGCCAAAGAGACCTGAACCAGGCACCGCCAGGCGCAGACGGGAAAAGGGTGGGTCGTTGCTGCTCATCGAAATCCTGGTGGTGATGTTCGGTAAGAAAACGCGTTGCCCCCCATTGTACGGGGTGAGGAGCACTCGGGCCAGACTGCCGGCGACGGGATGCGACCGTGGAAGCCGTTGCGGACTCGGCAAAAGAAAACGGCCCGCACAGAGGGGGGCTGGGCGGGCCGGTGATGCCATCGCCGTGGCGCTCCAGGGGGAAGGGAGGGGAGGAGGGGGAGGGCCCCGGCGACAGGATCAATACTATAGATAAAAACGCAGCCGATCTGTGCAGTATTTATCGTTTTGTGTCACAAAGTGTACGGATGGGCGGTCATGAATCCAGGCGTACAGGTTGAACTCTGAATCCCGGCAATCGCCGGGAGCACACTTGCCTGATTCCCGGCCCGCTTGCGCACGCAAAGCAATGATTTACTTCTGGAGCAGGAAGGGGCTGGCGACATCAGCAAAGAGCCTGCCCAGTAATTGCCGCTCCTTGCGCTCGATCGAGTCGAGAAACTCGGTGGCCGAACCCATACTGCGGAAGGCATTGAAGCCGCGTTCGAGAAACGCTTGCAGGTCGCCGAGTCCGGCCAGATGCGCCGGGCCGCGCATCAGCTTGAGCATGCCGTTCAGCAGCGGTTTCCTGGCCAGCCTGTCGAGCGCTTCGCCGGTCTCGCGAATCAGCACGATCTGGCGCTGGCGCTCCGGCTGACAGCCGACCGCCCGGTAGGCTGCGGCATAGGCGTCTTCGTCGATGCGGTCGATCACGCCGCGCCGGCACAGCACGGCGACCATCGCCGAGTCGAGCAGTTCCGAGATCGCATCGAGTTCGACGGCCAGGGCGACGGTGCGCAACGCCGAACCTGGCAGCATCTTGATCAACAGCGGCAGGATGCGCTCGACCTCTTCGTCGCGGCTGCTGAAGTCCTTCGGGCCATAGAGGTCGGAGAGAAAGAATTGCGCGGCGTCTCCGAAGCGCGCGCTGGCCAGCAGGTCAGCATGGGTACGGGCCAGTCGTCCGGCTTGCCACTCGCGCAGGCGCAGGCGATCACGCGCCGCTGCAGGCTCGCTGTTGGCTTGCTGGCGCAGGGACTTCGCCGCTTGCAGGTGCTGCCGCAAGGCGGTGGCGCTCCGTTGTTTTTCGATCGAGATCGTCGGATTGTCCATGGCTCCCGATTATGCTCCGGCGGACCCCGTCTGTTTAGAGGGCTTCCCCTAACAGGCAGCGCTTGCAGAGCTTAGACTGCGATCCCACAGAACCCTGAAAAGGAGCGGCAAATGCCTCATCCCGACACCCTGGCAAGGCGCTTTTCCCGTTTGCAGGCGGCTGCGCGCAGTGATCCGCATCCCGGACGGGCACTACGCGAGCGTCGCCTGCAGGCGCTCGATCGGCTGCTGCTCGACAAC
>NZ_JDSS02000024.1:27924-31688 GCF_000584955.1 Candidatus Accumulibacter vicinus | reverse complement strand
GAGCCGGCGATCGCCGACGCCATAGGTCGCGATTTTGGCCATCGTTCGACAGCCGAAACGCGCCTGCTCGAGCTTTTTCCAAGCCACGCAGCAATCTGCCATGCGCGCCGCCACCTGCGGCGCTGGATGCGGCCGCAGACACGTCCGGTTTCGCTATGGTTTCAGCCCGGCCGGGCAGAGGTGCGTTATCAGCCACTCGGTGCCGTCGGCATCATCGTTCCCTGGAACTATCCGATTTTTCTCGCTGCTGCGCCGCTCACGGCGGCACTGGCCGCTGGCAACCGGGCCTTGATCAAGATGTCGGAGATCACCCCGGCAACCGCGTCGCTGTTTGCCGAACTGGTTGGAAAATATTTCGCCGATGATGAGTTGTCGGTCGTCGAAGGTGACGTCGAGGTGGCCAGGGAATTCTCGCGGCTTCCCTTCGACCATCTGTTGTTCACCGGTTCGACGCCGGTCGGTCGCCAGGTGATGCGCGCGGCCGCGGAAAACCTGACGCCGGTGACGCTCGAACTCGGCGGCAAGTCACCGGCGATCATCGGCCCGGCGCTGGCCCCTGCCGACTTTGCTCACGCCGTTGAGCGCATCATCATCGGCAAGTGCCTCAACGCCGGCCAGACCTGTATCGCTCCCGACTATGTGCTGCTGCCGGCCGGACAGGAGCAGGCATTCATCGAGCAGGCGCGGCGTGTCGTCGCCGCCTGCTATCCCGACATCGAGAAGACTGCAGACTATTCGACGATCGTCGATCAACGCCAGTACGCGCGCCTGTCGGCTTACCTTGAGGAGGCCAGGACGTCGGGAGCGACGATTGTCGATCTGGCAGCAGATACCGTCGCCGACCCGATCAGGCGCCACCTGCCGCCACTGGCACTGCTCGGAGCCGATGACGGATTGCGCGTGATGCAGGAGGAAATCTTCGGCCCGCTGCTGCCGCTACGGCCCTATCGTGATCTCGACGAAGCGATTGCCTTCGTCAACGGCCGGCCGCACCCGCTGGCGCTGTATTACTTCGACAGCGAACGGATGCAGATCGAACGCATCCTGGACGAAACGGTCTCCGGTGGCGTGACGATCAACGACACCATCCTGCATATTGCGCAGGACGACCTGCCTTTCGGTGGCGTTGGTCCGAGCGGCATGGGTTGCTATCATGGTTTCGCCGGCTTCGAGGCCTTCTCGGTCAGAAAGAGTGTTTTTCGGCAATCACGATGGTCCGGCATCGGCCTGTTCAAACCGCCTTACCGCCACTTGTTCGAACGCTTGACGAGGGTCCTCCTGCGATGATTCCGTCCCGTCGCCAATTCATCAGGACCGGTCTTGCCGGCAGTCTCTTGCTCTCGCTCTCCGGTTGGCTGAACGCTGCCGGAGCGCGTCGCCTGAGCGTTGCCGAGCGCGAGATGCTCGGCGCGCTGTGCAACGCGATGCTTGAAGGAATGCTGCCAACAGACCCTGTGCAGCGCCACCGGCTGGTGGCCCTGACCGTCGATGGCATCGCCGTCGAGATCGCCGGGCTTTCGCTGGCTGCCCAAAAGGAGGTCGGCGAGTTGTTCGGCCTGCTGGTGCTGGCACCGGCGCGGCTGATGCTGGCCGGCGTCGGCCAGCCGTGGCATGCGGCCAGCGTCGCCGAGGTCAGCGAATTCCTGCAGTCCTGGCGAGCCAGTCGCCTCAGCCTGCTGCAGACGGCCTATGGGGCACTGCACGACCTGACCTTCGGAGCCTGGTACGCACGTCCCGACACCTGGGAGGCCATCGGCTATCCCGGCCCACCAAAGGGGTACTTCTGATGTTCGATCCGATCAGGGCCGGGCTGGCTTCGGGCTGGAAGCACATCGACGCATCGACGCTCGCCAGGGGCCAGACGCTGGAATTCGATGTGGTCATCGTCGGCACCGGCGCGGGCGGTGGCGTCACTGCCGACATCCTCAGCGACGCTGGCCTGCGCGTCGTGCTCGTCGAAGAAGGACCCCTACGCTCATCGAGCGACTTCAAGATGCGCGAGGCCAACGCCTATCCCGAGCTGTATCAGGAATCGGCTTCACGCAAGACGGCCGACAAGGCGATCAACATTCTGCAGGGACGCTGTGTCGGCGGTTCGACGACAGTGAACTGGACCAGCAGCTTCCGCACCCCGGCCGAAGTCTTCGAATTCTGGCAACGCCAGTTCGGCTTGCGGCAACTCAGCGCCGAATCGATGAGTTCCTGGTTCGCGGTGATGGAGCACAAGCTGTGGGTGCGTCCCTGGGATACGCCGCCCAACCCGAACAATCAGGTGCTGGTGACCGGCAGCGAGAAGCTGGCGATTCCGGTCGGGGTCATCAAGCGCAATGTCAAGGGTTGCTGGAACCTCGGCTACTGCGGCATGGGTTGCCCGACCAACGCCAAGCAGTCAATGCTGCTGACCACCATCCCGGCAGCGCTCAACCGTGGAGCGACGCTGTACACCCGCCTGCGCGCCGAGCGTCTACGTTTCGACGGCAGCCGGGTCAGCGCTCTCGACTGCATGGCGCTGCAGCCCGACGGCATCCATCCGGCCGGCAGGCGAGTACAGTTGCGCGCTCGCCACTTCGTGATTGCCGGCGGTGCCATCGGTAGCCCGGCGCTGCTACTGCGCAGCGGCGTTCCCGATCCCTACCGATTGCTGGGCAAGCGCACTTTCCTGCATCCCGTGGTGATTTCGTCGGCACTGATGCCCGAACGCATCGACGCCTATGCCGGCGCACCGCAATCGATCTATTCCGATCACTTCCTGCACCAGGCACCGATCGACGGTCCCCTGGGCTTCAAGATCGAGACGCCGCCGTTGCATCCGGTGCTCTTTTCGACGACCCTGCAGGGATTTGGTGAGGCACACGCCAGACTGATGCGCGAATTCACGCAGGCCAACGCGCTGCTGGCGCTGCTGCGCGACGGTTTCCATCCTGAAAGTCGCGGTGGCCAGGTCCGTCTCGGCAACGATGGCCTGCCGGTGCTCGACTACCCACTCGGCGACGTGATCTGGGAAGCGACGCGTCGAGCGCTGCTGGCGATGGCCGAAATCCAGTTTTCCGCCGGCGCGCGCTGGGTCTCGCCGGCGCACGAAACGGCTCCAGGTTATGCCAGCTGGGCCGAGGCCAGGAAAGGGATCAGTGAACTGCCACTCAAGCCATTCGTCTGCCGGGTCGTCAGCGCGCATGTGATGGGGGGATGCGGGATGGCCGACGGGCCGCAGCGTGGCGTCGTCGATCATCGCGGCCGGCACTTCTGGCTCGCCAATCTGTCCGTTCATGATGGTTCGCTCTTTCCAACCAGTCTGGGGGTCAATCCACAGCTCTCGATTTACGGGCTGGTGGCGCGTAACGCCAGCCTGCTGGCCGCCGAATTGTCCGGCAAACCCAACCCGGTCATCCCCTGATGGAGATTGACGGTCATGCTCGCACGTGCTCTTCGCCTTACCCTGATCATCGAAGTGGCGCTTTACGTAGCGATTGCCCGATATGGCTTCGCTGCTTCGCCGTCCGCAACCGCCTGGCTGGCGCTGGCTGGTGTACTCTCGCTGCGCGCAGTGCTGATCACGCTCACCTACGGCTATGCCTGGGCTTACCGGTCCCCGGCCCCGCACCTGTCGATGCGCCAGACCTTGCCGATGGTGCTGGGCGAGTACGCAGCGATGTTGCTCAGTTTCATCGTGATCTTACCCTTCGAACGCTGGTGGATGGGTACGGATCGTCTCCGGGCCGGAGCGCCCGGCAGGCGCCTGCCGGTGTTGCTGGTCCATGGCTACA
>NZ_JDSS02000024.1:21275-27557 GCF_000584955.1 Candidatus Accumulibacter vicinus | reverse complement strand
TGGTGGTGGCTGCGCCGTCGCCTCGAGGCGGCTGGCTGGACGGTAGCGACGATCAGCCTCGAACCGATTCACGGCAACATCGAGGATTATGTGGCTCCCCTGGCCGGGCGCATTGATGCCGTGCTTGCCGAAACCGGCGCCGAACGTGTCCTGCTTGCCGGCCACAGCATGGGTGGGCTGGTGGCACGGGCCTATCTGCAACGTTGCGGCAATGCGCGGGCCGCCGGTCTGGTAACGCTCGGAACACCACACCAGGGCAGTCAGCTGGCAAGCATCGGGCCTGGCAAAAATGCCCGTCAGATGCGGCCCGGCAACCTCTGGCTGCAAAATCTTGCCAATCCGGCTGCGGTGCTCGATACTCTCGCCATTTATAGTCCGCACGACAACTTCGTGATGCCACAAAGCAATTCGCAATTGTCTGGTGCCGCCAACTACCCGATCAACGGCCTGGGTCACCTGGCGATGCTCTATTCGCCACGCGTGGCGCAGGCGCTGCTGTCCGCATTCGACCGGATGGACACACGCAGCAGGCATGCGCACCGTGTCTGAGCGGGCGATGGCGTGGCTGGCCTGGCTCGCACAAGTCTGCTTGCTGCTGTCCGTTCCGGCAGCGGCGCCGGCACAGGAGGTCTTTGTCACGCGTGGCGCGGGCAGTCCGATGTATTCCGACCAGCCGCAAGCAGGTGCCAAGCCGGTGCTTCTACCCGAACTCAATATCAGCAAACCGGTGCCGATCCCCAAAGCGGCTGTCCCGGCTGCCAGCCGAGTCTCCAGGGAAAGCGACCAGCCTGCTGCTGTGGCGCCTGCGTACCACAAGTTCAGCATCGTTGAACCTGCCAATAATGGCAGTATCGCCGCCAACAATGCCTTGTTCGAGGTACGGGTAACCATGGAACCTGCTCTGCAACTGGGCAACGGGCATGCGATTACGGTCAGCATCAACGGTCGCCCCGTCGGCCAACGCTTCACCGCCAATGAATTCATGATTTCCCCCGAGTCCTGGGGAGACACGCTGCCGCCGACCAATCAGCGCTACCAGCTTGACGCCGCGATCGTCGATGGCCACGGCAGCGTGCTCAAACAGGCGGCTCCAGTGAGCTTTTACTTGCGCCATCTTGCCGTCTGGCATCCGCGATGGCCGCCGCGGCCGATGCCCGTGCAGAAGCCGCCACCGCCACCGCCACCGCCACCGACGTTCGGAAAGTTCGAGCAACCGGGCAAGCCGCCTTTGAACGTCAAACCGCCCGTCCGGCCAGAGCCGTAGGGTGGAAACGAAAAACGGGGGGTAGTGGTCAAGACGTGGACGCGATCGCAATATAATATATTATAATCAATATCTTAAGTTTTAGCATATCCACTTGGTGAACACCACCCAAGAGCCGCTGTGGTGCGCCCATTCAGCCGTGACATGTGCATCGTCGTCGGTCAACAAACAAAAAACCCGGCGAGGCCGGGCTTCTTGAAGTGCTGCATGCTGCTATTGCAATCAGGCTTCGACGGCTTTCCTGCGACGCGAAGCACCAACCAGACCCAGCAGACCAAGGCCGAGCAGGCTCAGCGCAGTCGGCTCGGGAACGCTGCTGCCGACCGTGACTGCCCGGCCGGTATCGTCGTAAGTGTAGCTCACCAGCGTCTGCGAATAGCCTCCGGTTCCGACGAGGGGCAGTTCGAAGTCGATGGTAATGTAACCGAAGTAGCTGCCGATCGAGGTGTCCTTGACGGCGAGGTAGTTCAAGCCAGGCGTCACTGGCGCTGTGGGCGTGTAGCCAAAAGTGCCCGACACCCAAGTCAGCGTGTTGTCGACAGTCTGGCCCACGCTCAACCAAGCGTACTGCCAACTCGCCGGATACCCAAATCCCGACGAAACGAAAGTGTTGTTGGGGCTGCAGCAATCCTCTGACAAGCCAATGTCGACGATCGCGTCGCCGTCGATGTCGTAGGCATTGAAACCGGAGTGTGGCAGGGCCAGATTGATGTTATTCGTAACCACAGAGGCCATGGCCAGCGACGGCAGCATCAAGACCGACGCCGTACAAAGCAACTTTTTTAGATTCATGATTTTTCTCCTAAAACTGATACTGATGTTGGTCGGCAGACTACAAGATTCAAATTGCGGCGGGAATGGTCCCCGGCCAGCGGTTTAAGCAAAGAACGTGTCAGCTTCACGAACACGCACAGTTTATATATTAAATACAACGACTTGGCATGATTTTGTTGTCTCTGAAGTTAAGGGAAGCGGTCAGTCTCGACATGCATCTGTAAAATATTCCGACGCCAGAGCTGGCCCAAACGCTCATGGCGAGTTGCGGTGTCGCGCCATCCCGGATGATGAAAGTGGATGTGGGTAGGTGGACCCCTGCGGCCTTTTGACCGTGCGCTCTCCAGGAGGCCATCCGGGGGACGAGTCGGTTCAGCGGGTCACGTTTAGGATCGGGGTGTCACCGCAGGTCATTGCTCGACTTCTCCCGTGTCCCCTGCACGGGCTGGACGTGCCCCAGGCGAAGATCACGGCTTTGGTGATTTCGGCAGAGGCGGCGAGCAAAACCAACGTCAAGTTGGCGGAGTTCGGCGGATTCCAGCGTGACCGCCAGGCTCTGGCGCAATGGTTGGCCCGCTTTGCCTTCGAATTCCTCTGATGGGCATCAGGCGCCAGAGATTCGCTGCCTTCATCAAGGTGTTCTTTCACTGCAAGGAGATTCCACCCCCCTCCCTGCTCCATCTGCACCGAGCTCCCGGATGTGATCACCGGGCCAGGCCGTGCATCACGGCTGCACGCATTCGTAGCGGATCAGATCAGGGTCATTGGCGGTGACCGCCTTTCCAAGGCAGATGATGCCCCGATCGTGCAGGGTAAACTCCTCGCGCTGCACGAAGAAACGCGAGCCATTGTTCAGCAGGACATAGGTACCGTTAGTGCTGCCATCGACCAGGATGAACTTGCCCTGGCGAAATTCGATGTCGGCATGGGTGCGGGAAACCCGGTCCTGATCTACCACCAGATGGTTCCTGTCGCCCCGCCCGATGGTAAAAATGTGGGAGTCGGGCATCACCTCGTACGTCTTGTTGTGGTATTCGAGGATCAGGCGGGCGAATAACAGGTTGCGTACTTCATCCTGCTGCTCCAGGCTGACGAGTTGCGTCAGGCTGGAGGGCTCCTGCCAGATCACTTCGACAATCTCCAACTCATCGAGCTTGCCCCGGACACGCGACCAGCCGAGACTGCGGGTCATCAGTTCGAGGTTGTCCGGCAACTGGCGAACCGTCTCGCGAGTGGTGATGATCTGGTCGGCCTTGGCCAGGGCAACCATGCGGGCCGCCACATTGACCGCGTCCCCGAACAGATCGCTGTGCTCGACCAGGACGGGCCCGTGCTGCAGGCCGATCCTGACAGCAATGTCGAATTCCAGCAAATAGGAGTCATCCTTGATCGTGGAGTGCATCTCACAGGCAGCCTGCAACGCCCGTGCCGCGACCGGAAAGCGGCTCATGATCTCGTCGCCGATGGTTTTGACCACCTTCCCGTCGAACTCGGCGGTTTTGGCCTTGAGCAACTCAAGAACCCGACTCTCGATCTGCCGCGCCTGCCAATTGCCATATTTTTCGAACAAGCGGGTACTGCCGCAAATATCGGCAAACAGCACGGTTGCCGATATCTGTTGGCGTACTGCCGTTCGGTCGCCCGCCGCGGATATCTGCTTGGGCACTTTCATTTTGATCTTCCGAGTTCCCCTAGGCCAGAGCATCAGGTACCCATTTCCCCGAGCTCGTGAATGTTCCATCACCCGCCGCATCTTCGGGCGCGCAGCAACTTCGTATCCTTGCTGAAGACAGTTCAAGCAGAATCTGCCGGTTCTGCAGTGTGCGCAGAAACCTCGACTCGCACGGATGATACTCCTGATCGGAGATTCCGGCGCATTCAGCGCCAATCGGCAGCAGACAAGTCAGTTTGCTTGACACTGCTCTCGCAGACTATTTTCGCAGGATCGCTTTGCGACCGGAAGTCAGCGAGCCATCAGCCGACGGCCTTGCTCAATTCTCGACGCTGGCGGCTTCTCCCTCAGCCGCTCCCCCGGCCGCCAGCACCGCGGCAATATAGTCTTCCGGCAGGCGATACTCGACAGCCAGTTCGGCAGCGCTCTTGCCGCTCGCCTGAATGCTCGCCATCCAGCCTTCGAGGCCGGTGGACAGCGAGCGACCGGCCTGTTCGCCGTCACGGGTGATGCTTTCCCCGGCTTCGACGGCGTACTTGTTGGCGTAGCCACGCGGCGTCACCATCAGGCCGTGCAGGACAAAAGTCCTGGAATTGCCGATCAGCACCGTCGACAGCATGCCGATGTCGCACTCGTTCATGCGCTCGAGCGTCGTCAGTTTGATGCTCTGCTTCGGGCGGTAGCCGGATTTGACGATGGCCACCGGCGTCTGTGGGTGACGATGGCGCAGGAAGAGACGCTGGGCTTCGATGATCTGCCGGGTACGGCGGCCGCTTTTCGGGTTGTAGAGCGCGACGACGAAATCGGCGTAAGCGACGGCGTCGAGCCGGCGGGCAATCGTCGGCCACGGTGTCAGCAGGTCGGAAAGCGATATGGCACAGAAATCGTGGGTCAGCGGCGCGCCGACCAGCGCCGCACAGGTATTCAGCGCCGAAGCGCCGGGAACGATCTCGACCTCGATTGCCGAGTCCGGCGTCCAGCCAGCCTGGAACAGCACCTCGAAAGTCGGTCCGGCCATCCCGTAAATGCCGGCGTCGCCCGAGGAAATCAGCGCCACCTTCCTGCCCTGGCGGGCACGCTCCAGCGCCTCGATGGCACGGTCGAGTTCCTCGGTCATCGACTTCTTGATGATCTCCTTGCCCTTGACCAGATCGGCCACCAGACGGAGGTAGGTGGCGTAACCGATGACCGTGTCGGCTTCGGCAATCGCCGCGCGCGCACGCGTGGTCAGGTGCTCGCTGCTGCCTGGGCCGAGGCCGACGAGCATGATCTTGCCGGTTTTTTCAAGGGGAGCGTTCATTGGGAGATCCTGGCAATGGAGACGGTGACATGGCGGCCATCGGGACCGCGCAGCTTGTGTTTTTCGATCAGCAGCAAGGACGGCTCGGCATTCGCCGCCAGCAGGGCTGCCGCTTCGGAGACCGACGGCGTGCCGGTATGGCGGCGAACGGTTTCCGAGGGATGCGGCACCGCGACTTCGGCGAGTACCGCTGCCGGATAAAACGAACAGCGCCAGCCATTTTCCTCGACCACCTGCAGCAGGCCGGGTTCGTCGGCCTTGAGGTCGATGCTGGCGACCGCACGCACGTCGGCCAGCGTCGCAGCGCAAGCCGCCAGCGCCTCGGCGATGCCTTGCGCGATCGTCGCCGTCGGCGTGCCACGGTCACAACCGATGCCGAGAGCGACCTTCATGCCACTGCCCTGCGGCAAGGAGCCAGCGCAGAGTGTTCCATGGCAGAAATCAGGCCCCTCTTCAGGCTTCGGGAGCGGGGCGATAGACGATCCGCTTGCCCGCCAGTCGGGAGGCCAGTTCAGCCGGCATTGCACGCGTCGCAATCCACAGCACGGCAGCGAAGCGGTCGGCATCGACATCCTCCAGTTTCTCGAACAGCGTCAGATTCGCCGGCAGGGGTCCCTGCCGGCCGTTGGCGTGATTTGCCCACCAATCCCTGCTGCCCGCTTCCTGAACCAGTGCGACGGCTTCATCATTGACCACTGCGGCACTGCAGCGAACCAGCTCGGCATGCGTCGCCTCGAACACCCAGCCGAGTTCGCGGCCCAAGAGGTCGACGGCCAGCGTCTGACGAGCGTCTGAAGCGGTGGTCAATACCGGCGTCGCGCCGAGCGCGCCGGCCAGGTGCCCGGCCAGGGCATTGGCCCCGCCGAGGTGGCCGGAAAGCACCGGGATGACGAACTGAGCGGCTTCGTCGATGACGATCACCGCCGGATCGCTTTCCTTGCTGCCAAGGTGCGGCGCAATCAGGCGGACGACGGCGCCGAGCGAGACGATGGCAACAATCGCGTCAACTGCGGCGAACCAGGCCGGCATCTGATCGCCGACCTTGCCGGTGTAGCACCGGGCGGCGTCTGGCGCTGCGGCCTCGGCTTCAGAGCGGAATTTCTCCGGCGCGAACAGGCGGGCGCCGGGTAGTGCGGCGACGATCCTGCCGGCCAGCGCGACCCCGTGGCGGGTAATGGCCAGGACGGCGACCTGCATCGCTTCAGAGCCTGCTGGCTGGATCGATCGCAGCGAGCACCGCTGTGCCGGTTTCCCGGCGCTGGCGGCAGCCAC
>NZ_JDSS02000024.1:17958-20926 GCF_000584955.1 Candidatus Accumulibacter vicinus | reverse complement strand
CGTTTCGGGTTCTGCACCAGCATCAGCGACAGGTAATTGACCTTTTCACCCCTGAGGCTGGCGACATCGCGAACGATACGTTCATCCGGCGAGCCGACCTTTTCGATGAATACCGAAGTCGTGAGCAGTTCGCGCCGCGCCAACAGTTCGATGATTTCATCGATCAGCGGTTTCACCTTCAACAGCGCCAGGGTGTCGAATTCGTCGAGCAGGTGGTCGATGAGTTCGACCCCATAGGCGGCAGGGATGATCGCGAAGGTCTCATCTTCCTCGGCGAGAACGGTGTCGGCGGCGGCAGCGGCGGCGGCGAACGAGGACACGCCCGGGATGGTCTCGACCTCGATGGCCGGTACCAGCTCGCGAACGACGCGGGCGAGGTGGCCAAAGGTGGCGAAGGTCGAGGCATCGCCTTCGACCAGAAAAACCAGGTCGCGCCCTTCGCCAAGCAGCTCGACGGTTCGTGCAGCGGCGCAAACCCAGGCGCGGCCGAGAATTTCAGGGTCGCGGGTCATCGGGAAGAGCAACTGTTCGGCATCGGCCGGCACCGTCAGACCACCGCGCTCGACGATCGACAGCGCATACGACGATTCCTCGGCTTTCTTCAGCGGGTACAGCCAGCGGGCGCCGGATTGCAGTACTGCCCAGGCCCGGCGGGTGATCAGCTCGGGGTCACCAGGACCGAGCGAAGCGCCGATCAGCCTGCCGTAGCGGGTATGTTCAGACATTCAGTCTCCTTTCTTCCGGTACAGTCGTTCCATGAAAACGCATTGGCGCCAACGACGCCTCTCGCGGGGCCATTCCCCGCACGGTCGAATCGATTACGCACAGTCCTCGTCGCCCCGCCTGGCGGTCACCACCCAGATCGGGTTCTGCGCCGCCAGTCGGTGCATGTCGAGAATCGGCTGACTGCGGCTGGCCTGCAGTTGCACGAGGTCCCAGACGGCATGGCATGCGCTGAGCACCGCCGTCGCGGTAGCGAGATTCTCCAGCGTGACGAAGTTCATCACCAGCCGGCCACCCGCTTTCAGACGGGCCAGCACCCGTTCGATCAGCGCGGCGAGTTCGCCGCCCGAGCCGCCGATGAAGACGGCATCCGGGTCGGGCCAGGTGTCGAGCCCGGCCGGTGCCCGGCCTTCGACCAGGGTGTAATTGCCGATCCGCCAGAGCGCCGCATTGGCGCGCGCGTTGGCGGCGTCGGCGGCATTCTTTTCGATCGCCCAGACATGACCGAAGGGCGCCAGTCTCGCCGCTTCGAGGCCGACCGAACCGGCACCGGCGCCGATGTCCCAGACCACTGCCGCGGGCTGGATGCGCAACTTGGCGAGCGAAAGGGCACGCGCTTCCTGCTTGGTGATCAGACCTTTCTCTGGCGATCGCTGCCGGTATTCGAGGTCTTCGAGACCGAAAGCCGGTCCACCGGGGCCGGCGGGCCGTTCGACGAGCACGATGTTCGGTTCGGGAAAGGCCATGGCTGCGACTTCGTCTGCGGCCAGATCGGCGAACAGTCGTTCGTCGGGCATCTGTAGGCGGCAGGCGATCGAGATCCTCGCCTCGCCGCCATAGCCGGCCGTGATCAGCGCCCGCGCCAGTCGCGCCGGGTTGTTCTCGGGACTGGTGAACAGTGCGACTCGCGGATGCATGGCAATCGCCCGCATCAGCGGATACAGACCGTGCGCAGGCGTCGCGCCGACAAACCACTCGCCGGCATCGGCGCGGTGACACGAGGCAATCCGGATGTCCTGCCAGGGCGTCTTGAAGCGGGCAAAAGCCAGTTGTAGCGTCGACACGTTCGGCAGGATGTCCACGTCGTCACGCCCGAGTCGGCTGGTCAGCCAGGAAGCGATGCCGTGACAGAGCGGGTCGCCGGTGGCCAGCACGGCGACGCGTTGGCCCGCTGCGCGGGCGTTCAGAATCCAGTCCGGAAGCTCGCCGAGCGCGCCGTCCATGTCCCTGGTCATCGCCGTGGCCGACAGCCAGGGACGCACCAGGGCCAATGTGCGGCCCGCGCCGATCACCAGCTCGGACACGGCCAGTCGCTGGCGCGCCGAATCGGACAAGCCGGCCCAGCCGTCATCGAGGATCCCGATCAGGGCGCAGGGTTCAGGCCAGCTCATCTTCTTCCAGACGACAAATGAAGCGTCCTTCGAAATCGCAGACCAGAATGCTGAGCTGGTAAGGGCCGGGGTAACAACTTTTCAGGCTGCGGATGGCCTTGCCGGCCAGCGAACGGTGGAAGGCAAGGCTCAGGCCCAGGCTGGCGAGACGTTCGGCAGCAAAGCGGGCCGTTTCCGCGGCACGGATCGCCTCGACCAGATCGGGCGGTGCACCGACTTCCTGTGCCGATGCGGCGAGAATGTCACGGTCGATCTCGGCCTTCCAGGCATGCGTGACGCTGAGTCCCTGGCACATCTTGGTCAGCTTGCCGACCATCGCGCCCAGATAGACCCGTGCCAGGCGGTGTTTGACCGCCGACTGGAAAGCCGCCTTGACGAAGTCACCCATCTGGACGAAGCACGCTTCGTCGAGTTCCGGCAACTGGCGCATGGCGAATTTTTCGGTGCGCCCGCCGGTGGTAAACACGACCCTGGTCTGACCCTGCTTCGCCGCGACATCGACCGCCTGGACGACGCTGGCGCGGAAGGCAGCCGTCGAATAGGGGCGGACGATGCCGGTGGTGCCGAGAATCGAAATGCCGCCGACGATGCCAAGACGAGCGTTCAGCGTCTTTTTCGCCATCGCCTCGCCGCCAGGAACGGAAATGGTGATTTCCAGACCGTCGTGGAGCAGCAGTTCGCCGGCGACCGCAATCACGTTGTCACGGATGTTGCGGCGCGGAACCGGGTTGATGGCCGGGCCGCCAACGGCGAGGCCGAGGCCATCTTTGGTGACGACGCCGACCCCGACCCCCCCCTGGAGAAGCACCTCGCCGGCCCGTTGTGGCAGCCGCCGGACAGCAGCCGTCAAGTGT
>NZ_JDSS02000024.1:17407-17642 GCF_000584955.1 Candidatus Accumulibacter vicinus | reverse complement strand
ACAGCGGCCGTCAAGTGTGCGCCATGCGTCGCATCCGGGTCGTCACCGGCGTCCTTGACGATCACTGCATGCGCGACCCGCTCGCTACCCTCCCCCTCGAGGCGACCTTCACTGACCGCAAAGCGGTGCTCCTGGCCATTCGGCAGGCGGCAGAGAACGCTGTCCGGTAGCACGCCGGTGAGCAGGCCGAGCGTCGCCGCGCGTGCGGCGGCGGCGGCGCAGGCGCCGGGGGGGA
>NZ_JDSS02000024.1:9796-17065 GCF_000584955.1 Candidatus Accumulibacter vicinus | reverse complement strand
GGTGAAACCGCTGCGGTTGCCGCGTGCGCGCCGACCATCGCCCTTGCGGACTCTGGCCGGAGCAAGCGCCTGTCCGGGGTCGCTCAAGCGGCGTTCTTCTGCGCCGCTTCGGCGAGACCGAGCAGCGCGTGCATGGCGGCAACGACCAGTGTCGAACCACCCTTCCGGCCCTTGATCGTCACCCACGGGGCATCGGTCAAGGTCATCAGCAGCGCCTTCGACTCGGCAGCCGAGACAAAACCGACCGGCATGCCGATCACCAGCGCGGGTTGGGCTCCTTCTTCACGGATCAGGCGGATGACTTCGATCAGCGCCGTCGGAGCATTGCCGATGCCGACGATGGCGCCGTCGAGCCTGCCGAGCCGCTGCGCCTTGCGCATCGCCTGGACGGCGCGGGTCGTGGCCTCGGCCCTGGCCAGTTCGATGACCTCCGGGTCGGAAATGTAGTGCTGGGTACTCATCCCGAAGTGCCTGAGGCGTGGCGCCGAAAGGCCGACGCAGATCATCTCGACATCCGCGACGATCGGCGTGCCGCCCTTCTGGACAGCCGCCAGACCGGCTCGTATCGCATCGGGGTGGAAGGCGGTCAGACCGTTGAATTCGAAGTCGGCACTGGCGTGAATCATGCGGCGCACCAGCGGCCACTGTTCGTCGGTGTAGTCGTGCTGCCCGACCTCGGCGTCGATGATGGCAAAGGAGTCGTGCTCGATGGCGCGGCCGACGGCAGTGAGCTGTTCGGTAATCGTGTTGGCGGCAATAGGAGGGGCCATGGTCATGTCCGGAGTCTCCGAAGTGTCAGTCGTGGGAATGGGCACAACCAGGATCGTGTGCATGGAGGTGTCCGTGATCGTTAACCGCGGCTTGGGCATGGCCGCAGCCTGGGGCGGCCAGGGCCGTATGGCCGTGCTCGTGCAGATGCTCGGCCTCGGCCAGTTCGCGATACTTGCAACCATCGCATTCGAGCATGCCGCCTGCGGGGATCTCGCCGCCGACCTTGTCGTCGAGCAGATCGAAAATGCCCTTGTCGAAGCCGAAGTAACTGCCCAGGCCGAAAGCGACCTGCGGATATTGCCGCTGCAGGCGCTCGACCTGCACCTTGATGCGCTCGATCAGCACGCCGCTGAACAGGTATACCGGAATGATGCAGATCTGCATCATGCCCAGCCTGACCTGGCGCTGTACCACCGTTTCAAGGCGCGGCCAGGTGACGCCGGTAAAGGCGAGATCGACCAGTTCATGCTCGTTGGCCTCGAAAATCCAGCGTGCCATCCTGGCCAGCTCGCCATTGGCGCCGACGTCGGAGGAGCCGCGACCGAGCAGGACGACGCCGGTGGTCATCGGGTCGGGCACGGCCAGTTGCTTCATCAGCCGGTCGAGCTGACTCTGCAATACGACAAAGATTTCGCGGCCCATGCCGATATGTCGGGTGACAGCAAATTCGACCTGGGGATGCCGCTCGCGCGCCCGCTTCAGTGCCGCCGGCAATTCCATTTTGACATGGCCGGCGGCGTTGAGAATGAAGGGAATGACCAGCACTTTGCGCGCGCCACGCGCAGCCCGGTCGAGACCTTCATCCAGCAACACTTCGGCGTGCTCGATGAAGCAGACCTCGATCCGCCACTCGGGGTGACGTTCGCGCCATTGGGCCGCGAAATGCAGGGTTTCCTTGTTGCCGTCGCGGTTGCGCGAGCCGTGGCCGACAAGGAGGAAGGTGGTTTCGTTAGTCATGAGTTGTCTCGGTCGCCTTGCGAAAGCGGTGCGTAAAAGCAGGGTCGTACAGTTTTGAGCGCACCAGGTCGGGCCAGTCGGCAGCGCCCAGCGTCGGGCCGGCAACGATCATCGCCTGACTGCCAATCTTCGCGGCCTGGCATTTCTGCTTGATGTCGGCAAGCGTGCCGCGAATGATCTTTTCCTGGCCCGGCCAGCTCGCCTTGTGCACGACCAGCATCGGCGCATCCTCGGCCCAGCCGGCGGCACGCAAGGCATCCTGCACCTTGTGCAGCAGAGTGATCGACAGGTAGATGCAGAGCGTCGCCTTGTGCGCGGCCAGGGATTCGAGATCCTCGCCCGGCGGCATGGGCGTCCGCCCGGCGACGCGGGTCAGAATCACCGTCTGCGTGACTTCCGGCAGGGTCAGCGTTTCGCCTGCTGCGGCCATCGCGGCCATCGCCGAGGAAACACCGGCAACGACTTCCCAGGCGATGCCGGCGGCCGTCAGCGGTTGCGTCATTTCGATCAAGGCGCCATAGAGGCCGGGATCGCCGGTCTGCAGGCGAACGACGACGGCGTGCCGGTCGGCCCGCTCGATCAGCCAGCCGGTCATCTCTGCCAGAGTCATGTCCTTCGAGTCGCGGATCTCGCAATCCGCGGGCGCGAACCGCGTCGCCGCCTGGTCGACCAGCGATCCGGCAAACAGCACCGCGCCGGCTTCCTCGAGCAGACGCCGGCCCTTGACGGTAATCAACTCGGGGTCACCGGGGCCGGCGCCGACAAACCAGACTTTTCCGGGCATTAGGCCATCCTCTCGAGACAGGGCATGCAGCTTCCTTGGCGGGTTCCCAGCAGAGCGAGCAGGTCGCTGATCTTGCGCGGCCAGGCGTCGCTCGGGAGAACGCCGAGTTTCGCCAGACGGTGCTGCAGTTCAATCACTCCGGGCAAGGGCAATCCTGCCGCCGACAAGGCGTCGCCAGCCGTCGCCAGATTCGCTGCCGGCAGCGATGCGCTACAGCGACCGGCAACCATCAGGTGAATCTGGTCTGCCCAGGCGTAGGCAAAATCGATGTCGTGTGTCGCCAGCAGCAGGGTGATGCCACGCGCCTGCAAGTTCTCAAGCACGGCCAGCAGATCTTCCTGCATGGCGTGATCGAGGCCGGCCATCGGTTCGTCGAGGATCAACAGTTCGGGCTCCATGGCCAGAACGCCGGCGATGCAGACCCGCTTCTTCTGGCCGAAACTCAGGTTGTGTACAGGTTTGTCGGCAAACGCTGCCATGCCTACGGCTTGCAGCGCTGCACTGACCCGTTGGCGTGTCGTTGCGATGTTCAGACCGAGGTTGAGCGGACCAAAGGAAACGTCTTCGAGGACGCTCGCCGAGAACAATTGGCGATCCGGATTCTGAAAAACCATGCCGACCTTGCTGCGCAGTTGGCGCAAGCCACTGCGACGGTAATCCACCGCTTCCCCGGCGTAGTAAACGACGCCGGATTGTGGTCGCAGCAAACCGTTGCACTGCTGGAACAGGGTGGTCTTGCCAGAGCCGTTGGCGCCGATCAGGACGTTGCGGCTGCCCCGCCGGATGGCAATCGAACAGTCGTTCAGTCCGCGGCTGCCATCGGGATAACAGAAGCAAACCTGCGCCAGTTCGAGCAGGAGGTCGTCTGCCGATCGCGTCATGATATCGCCACCGCCAGTGCAATCAGCGTACCGCCAGCGATCATTGCGATGGCCAGGTCGCGACCGGCATGGGCAAAGACCGGTGCAAGAAAATGCAAGGGACCCTCGTTGTTGCGCGCCTGCGCCGCGACATGCAGGTCGTTCGCCCGTTGCCACACCTGCAGCGTCAGATTGGCGGTCAAACCGGCCAGCGAGCGCAGTGCCAGGCGTGGGGTTGCGTAGCCCAGGCGCGCCGTCTGGGCGATCCAGATGTCCTGCACCGCCGCGGAGAAGACGAACAGCATCCGGTAACAGAGCACCATGACTTCGAGCAGGATCTCGGGGGTCATCAGTCGGCGCAACAGGTTGATCAGATCGGGAAGCGGCGTGGTCAACGTGAGAAAGAGCAGCGCCGCCAGGGCGGCAAACGAACGGGACAAAACGTTCGCCAATGGGTTCAGGCCGTTCGGGAGCAGTTGCAGCGTGATGCCGTGCTCATCGACGCCCAGCGAGAACGCCAGTGACAGGCTGCCGAGAAGCAGAAAGGCCAGGGCTGGCGAGGTGACGCGCAGGTAGGACGCTGGCGCGACACCGGCCCCCAACAGTGTCACGGCGGCGAGAATCGCCGCCACGCCGGCAGCGACCATCGGTGTCCCGGCGGCAAAAGCGGCGATCAGACCCGCGAGCGCAAAACTTCCCTTCGCCACCGGTGAAACCTGCCGCCAGCGATTGGCGTAGGCCGATCGCTCGATCAGCACCGTTGCGCCGCTCCACTGGCTTCTTCCGATTGCCGGCGCAGTTTCTCGCGGGTCACCGAAACACCCAGGTAGTAACCGATAAACCCGGCACCCAGCGCCGCCTGCAAGGCGAACAACAGGGAGGCGATTTCACTGCTGGCCGGCTCCATCAGCGGCTGGAACCAGGGCTTGAAATCAGGATTGATCGCGCCGATGAGATCCCTGGCCTGGTTGTCGGCGCCGGCAAAGATCTGGACAGGATGATCGGCATTCGCCGCCGGTTTCTGCACCAGCCACAGCGGCAGTGCAGACAGCAGGACCACGGCGAGCAGCAGCAACAGGTTTTGCCAGCGTTTCATACCCGTACCTCGTCGTTCCTGACGAGCTGCAGATCCTGCAGTTCCCTGACGTTGAAGCGCCTCAGGGCATTGAAGATCAGTACCGTCAGCAGTCCTTCGCTGATCGCCAGCGGGATCTGGGTGATCGCAAAGATGCTGGCGAATTTGGCCAGGGAAGCGACAAAACCCCCCGTCGGATCAGGAAAGGCCCAGGCCAGTTGTACCGAGGTGGTGACGTAGGTCAGCAGATCGGCAAGGCTGGCGGCGAGAAAGACGCTGGTGGCAAAGGAGAGTCTGATGCTGCGCGCCACACGAAATACTGCGGCCGCGGCGAACGGTCCGACAATGGCCATCGCAAAGAGGTTGGCACCCAGCGTCGTCAGTCCGCCGTGCGCCAGCAGCAGCGCCTGGAAGAGCAGGACCACCATGCCAATCGGCGCCATGGCTGTCGGGCCGAAGAGAAGGGCACCGAGCCCGGTGCCGGTGGGGTGCGAGCAACTGCCGGTCACCGACGGCAATTTGAGCGCCGAGAGAACGAAGGTAAACGCGGCGGCAACACCCAGCAACATCCGCTGTTCCGGATGTTCGCGGATACGTTTCTTGATGACCCACAGGCCATAGGCCACGAAGGGGATCGAAGCGACCGTCCACCCCAGGGCGTGTTCGACCGGCAGAAAGCCTTCCATGATGTGCATGCTTCTCTCCCACAGCGAGCAATGGCAAGCAGTGCCAGGCGGGGAAGCGGTACCTGCGGGTCGGAAGAAAAGCCGAGAAAAGCTGCGGTCGGCAAATCCACATGGCCCTCCCTTTACCCCGGGGAACGGCACTACGTTTGCTTTGGGCCGGTCTTCTGGCTTGCCGTCAATCTTCTCCAGCACCTTCCCATGCGTCAAGCACAGTGGCGTATTGCGGAGTCGTCAGGCTTACAGCAGCGGGGGCTGCGCCGGAATGTCTGAAGATTCAGAGGCACCGGCTTCCCGTTTCACCTGCCCCACGAGCGTGGAGCAAAGTACCCAAAACGGAGTTGATTATACGACAGGGCCGATCGGGGTGCCTGAAAAAAGTCGGTGCCGTAAGTCCCCCGCTGGCACACTCCGGTAGATCGCGATATTCTTCGCTCCATGCCACACACACCCTACCCGCACGACCGCAACCGCACCGGCCCGACCGATCCGGCATTGCTCATCCGCGGATGAAGGCAGTGATCCTTGCCGGCGGAGCGGGCACCCGGCTGGCGGAAGAAACCATCGTCCGGCCAAAACCGATGGTTGAAATCGGTGGCAAGCCCATCCTCTGGCACATCATGAAGATCTATGCCAGTCACGGGATCAACGACTTCGTGATCTGCCTGGGCTACCGCGGCTATGTCATCAAGGAGTATTTCGCGAATTACTTTCTGCACATGTCGGATGTCACCTTCGATATGGCGACCAACCGGATGGAAGTTCACCAGCGACACGCCGAGCCCTGGCGAGTCACGCTGATCGATACCGGCGATGCCACACAGACGGGTGGGCGCCTGCGACGCGTGCGCGCGCATGTCGAAAACGAAGAACTCTTCTGCTTCACCTACGGCGATGGCGTGGGCAACATCAACATCAGCGGATCGATCGACTTCCATCGCCGGCAGGGAGTCCGCGCGACCGTCACTGCAGTGACCCCGCCCGGTCGTTTTGGCGCACTCGAGATCGCTGGCGAGCGCGTTCTTGCCTTCCGGGAAAAACCGGCGGGAGATGGCGGATGGATCAACGGCGGATTCTTCGTTCTCCACCCCAGCGTTCTCGACCTGATCGATGGCGACTCGTGCCTGTGGGAAGCCGGGCCGATCGAACGTCTGTCGCAGACCGGCCAACTTGCCGTGTGGCGACATGATGACTTCTGGCAGGGAATGGATACGCTGCGGGACAGGAATCATCTCGAAGAACTCTGGGCCTCGGGGACTGCTCCGTGGAAGAACTGGTGATCCAGCCTGCCTTCTGGAAAGACCGGCGCGTCCTGCTTACCGGCCATACTGGTTTCAAGGGAAGCTGGCTTGCCATGTGGCTGCAATCCATGGGTGCCAGAGTGGTCGGTTACGCGCTGCCGCCGAGCACGCAACCCAACCTGTTCGAACTCGCTGGCCTGGCCAGGCAGATGGTGTCCATTCTCGCCGACATCCGGGATCCTGAACGGCTGCGCCGGGCCTTCACCGACCACCCGCCGGAAGTCGTCTTCCATCTCGCAGCACAAGCCAGGATAAATTTGTTCTGCCCGTAACCCATTGATTTTCATTTCTTCCAGCGGGGGTAAGCGAACATCCAGCTGGTCATTCGCACGGGGGGTTTAGGAGCCTGATTGGATTGACAAACCTGGATTCCAGCCGGCTCCCGAATGACGATCTCTTGAAGAGAACAAATTTACCCTGGATACCCTCCCTTGCGACTACCGTCTTTGCAGTACACGATCTTGGCCTTGTCCGGATGCATCTGCAGGCGCATTGTGCAAACTTGGCATCGAACGCTGCCATCAGGGCCTACGCCTACTTCTCGGTCTGGCAATAGACCAGCCCCAGCGCGCGGTCTGCCGCTGTGGAATGCGACTGAGGAAGGCGGTGCCGACCCGCCGGAGCAGTCGATTACTGAATGCGATCAGCGGATCGCGTGGTAGAAGAGGGCTGCGGAAGCCGCCTGAAGAGAGCGCTTATGCCTGATGCCCGCAAAACGCCCAACAATCAGCGTCTTGCGGGTATTAGGCGTGATAGGGGAACGGGTTTCGCAGGACGCAGAGGAAAATCCGGGGGGCACGGTAAATTTGTTCTCAAGAAGCTCTCGATCCGGTGAGTG
>NZ_JDSS02000024.1:7120-9786 GCF_000584955.1 Candidatus Accumulibacter vicinus | reverse complement strand
GACTTCCGGCGCTTCGTCTTCGCTGCGGGGTGGATCGAGGCGTAACCGGGGCATCGCGCAAGTCTACTCCAGCTTGCCGCCGCTTGGAGCAAGGAAGCGCAGCAGCCAGGCACACGCCAAATCGATCGCCTGCTGCCAGTCCGTCTCTTTCATCAGGTGTTCGGCGTCGGGAAACGATTGATGGCACAGCCGGTCGGGATCGTTGCGATACCAGTCCGTCAGCTCGGCGTGCAGCGCTGCGGCGGCCGCGGCGGGAACGACTACGTCAGCGCCCGCGGTCACCGACAGGAGAGCGGTTGGAAAGAAACGATCGACCGCCAGCCGAGAACCGTCCGGACGCCCCCTGGCGGGCGAACCGAGCAACGCGACGGCGGCACGCAGCCGGCGTTCGCGAGCAATCGCGCCATAGACGATGCAAGCGCCCATCGAAACGCCAGCGGCACCGATTCGCTCCGCATCGGCCCCCCCGCGATCGATCAGCCTATCAACCAGCATCGGCACTTCATCGACGGTTTCGGCAACCAGCGAATCGAAGAGCGGCTGCGCTTCGCGCGCGGATCGCGCCAGGCGCTGCGCAAGGTCGGGCGACTGGCGCTCGCCGTGGCCGACGGAGTCGATTCCCACTGCCAGCAAGCCGGCACCGGCAAGCTGAGCAAGCTCGCTGCGATGCACTTCCTTGTCGGCACTCCAGCCATGAAACCACAGCACCGTCGGCAATGGGCCGATCGCTGCCCGCGGGCGGGCGATCAGGGTCGGCACCTCGCCGAGCCAAGCATGCGTCCAGTCGATTGTCATCATCGGTAGCCCTTTCCGGCGAATTCCGGCTAACGGTCGTGACTTTTCCAGGCCCCCGATCATGAAAGTCATGACCGCTTCCCTGCCTTGCACGCCGGAATCATTCGCTGGGCGCAGAGCATGCGCTGCGAATTCCCCCTCCCACGGCCGGGTGCGATTGAAAGTGTTGGTCAAAGTCCCTTGTTCAATGGGGGTGTGATTCAAAGTGATGCGCCAGCGAAATGCTCTGGTTATGCGGCTTGCTTTTCGAGACCCTTCCAATAATCAGCCCATTCCCGGTTGGCGCGGTTGATCCGTAGGGCCAGCATGGCTTCGACATTTCTGGGTGCCCACCAGGCGCCGGGAAGCTTAAGTCGTTCCTGGATGACATAACGATGGGCGCTTTCGATTTCCCCCGAGCCGATCGGCAGACCGCGCTGTATCGCCCCTAGGTAGTCCAGTTGGGACAGGCGGTTACGGATATGGCGGTCGCATGCCGTGACGGGGTGGTCGTCGTGGTCGGCTTCGACCCATGGCGCGAGTGCTTCCAAGACGGCATCGACTTGATTTGCATGCAAGCGGCTCTTTTGCTTCTCCATCCACGCCTTGGGATCGGAGGCGGCACACACTTTGGACGCCTCACCGAGATATTCACAAAGATGAAAAAAGTCCACGAGAAACGCCCCCTGCGTGCCAAAGCGAAGGTCTAATTGCGAGGTAATCCAGGCCGCACCGTCCCCTACCGCATGAAGGTGGCTGCCAGGACCCAACCCGGCTTTCGCCGCGCAACGTGCCCACTGCCGCCCGCTTTCCTCGGCGCCACCGGCAAAATGCCCGCCAAACGACGGGGTCGCGCTGCCCACGGGATGCACCAGGCACAACCGGACTTCCTTCCAGAGCAAGGTCTTGCCCTGGCGTTTGTCCTGCGCATCGGGTGAGACTTCCCCCACTGGGACCATCGAACCGTCGATTTCCCCAATGAAAGTTCGGGAGTTTTTCGCTCCCGTCACCTCCTCTCGCGCCGTTTCTTGTTCGTAAATGGCTTGTGCGTGATGTTCGGTGATCCGCTGGGCCGTACTAACTGGCATGGCGATTCCATAGTGCTCTCTTAGCTTGTCTGGCACCTGTCCAAACGGCACGTCCGCTCCAAAGTCGGCCAACACTCGCTGTAACGCCAGGGAAGTGCCCCGGCAAGCCACTCCTGCTCGCTCACTGAAGCGCCGTTCGCTTCGCGTTCCCACTCGCCACAACGGCTCTTCTACCGTGATGTCGCCGAAAGTCGTGTGCCAGTAGAGTTTTTTTTACCCCCGCTTCGGCCCGCGGATGCCTGGCCTCCCCGTGCTGCACTTCGCGCAATCCCGTTCTGCGCCCAGGCCGTTAACACCTCATTGCCCATTTGTCGGACTTCTTCAATCACCCGGCGCTCAGCCGCGTCGGCTTTTTCCAAGTCGCCACCCGCATCCTCCACCACCCCGAGCAGGCTTTCAAAACGCGCACGTAACACCGGATGGCCATTGAGCCGTTGTAAAAAGATCAGGTCTTGTTCAGGCAGGTGGGGCATCGTTGGCTCCTCAGGTTCGTCATTACGGACATCCAGGGGGGATTGTATGCCGCGCATCACTTTGAATCACACCCTCGATTACCACGGTAAATTTGTTCTCAAGAAGCTCTCGATCCGGTGAGTGAGTTTTTCGTCATACGCAAGTAGTCGAAGACGAGGCGGGTCCGGAAGGAAAGCAAACGCATCATTTCGGCAATGGATTGCGAAGGTTTCTGGAAGGACTTGAGGATGCCGACGGCGAAGCGTCGGAGGCGAGTGACGTTTTCCGGGCCGAAGCCGGTCCGGATTCGGGAACGGTCCTCGTCGTAGTTCCAGTCGATGATGTAGTGAA
>NZ_JDSS02000024.1:0-6846 GCF_000584955.1 Candidatus Accumulibacter vicinus | reverse complement strand
ATCCCCAGTGCGATCTCACGCGAGTACTGACCGGTTTTTTTCTCGATGATTTCCCGCTCGATCAGAAAGACCTGAGCGACGTGGGGGAAGGTGATGTAGGCATTGAGTGCGGCGCTGCACCAAATGCTCCGCGTCTCTATGCGACCGTGATCGGGAGGTGTGATCTCGACGAAGTCTGGTTTTTGGCGCTTCTCAAACAGCAAAGCGATATCACGTTCCAGCGTTGGCTGGTTACCCTTTACGGTGAAATGGTAGTGCGCCTGCTGCTCGACCAGATAGGTAGCCAGCGCGCGTTGGGTCAGCAGAGCATCCGCCGTGATGTCCTGGCCGGCCAGGTCGCAGGTTTTGAGCAAGGGGATCGCCCTGCCGATTTCGTTGGTCCGCTTTTGCTCGTCACTTCCTGCTACCGGTAAGGTGCCGACTTTTTTTGGGCGTAACAGGTCTTCGAGTCATGCCCGACCACGCTCAGGATGTGCGCCTGCTCTCCTGTCTCGTCGATGGCATTTTTCATCGTCTTTCCGTCAAGCGCCAGCGCCTCGTCTTGCGTCCCCCAGGCCTGGTTCCAGGTGTTGAGTGCGCCATCCATCGCATCCGGTTCAATACGAACCAGGCAGTCGCGAATGACGGACTCGCTGGGGACCAGGTACTGTCCCTTCTCGCGCCGACAGCCAAATCGTTCGCGCGCTTTCTGTCCCAAGGCATCGGCCCAGTTCGAGATGGCCTTGTAGCCGCGCATGCCGCACAGCGTCGCACCGGCCGCAATGCCCAGCACCACGGGCAGGCGATGGCGGCGTCCTTGCGCACGGCGGGGATCGGGAATCATCGTAAAACACTGCGGCAACTGGCGCATCTGGTCGGCGTTGAGCATGATCTTGGCGGCTCCTGTGAGTTGAAGGTGTGCCCGGTCAGGGTGGGTCAATTGCACTTGGGGCGTGCGGCATAGGGGACGAACAAAGACGCGTTTGGGGGCCTCGGCTTCGGCGCTGTAACCTTCCCGGGTCCGTCGATACCCTTGCGTCAGCCCCAGTTCAATCCAGTTGGCCGCACGATAAACGCCCCCATGAAACTGCCTGGGATCGACAAAGGTCTCCAGCAACAGCAACGGATGACCAAAGCGTGCCTGCCAGTCCGCGACGACCCGGCGTTCAGTCAGCGAGAGCACTCGTGAGCCGACATTTGGCCAATGCCACTCGGGAAGAATCAAAAAGCGACTATTGTTGGCGATCAGCTTGAGCCGCCCATACTGCGAGCGAAAGTCCCAGCCGATCCACCGGTCACGTACACCACATTTCAGGGCAGCCGCTGAAATACTCAGTTGCGCCACCCACTGTTCACGCCACGTCGCCACGTACCACACCGTTTCACCAATCTTCGCCAGCGCACCAAGGTAGTGGTGGCGCGCCATCTGCTCTTGATAGCGCTCCTCCTCGCTTCGTTCTACCGGGCGCACTTGCACCTCCGAGAGCGCTTCGCTTGTGAATTTCCCCCAGTCCATCCTCTGCGTTATACCAAGAATCTTCGGTCTTGTCCAGCATCCCGCCCTAACTCCCTGATTTCGGGAATCATCCCTCAATGGACAAATTCACCGTGATCCGGGGGGAATTCACCCTTGACGATGGGGTGCTGGAACGGAGATACTCTGCCGATGGTGGTTGAATTTCCTATCCTTCAACGCGGACATCGCGCCCTGGTCACCTTCCATCGCAGGCACGGCTGCTTGGCGACGGTCACGGCCATGCAGCCGGCAGGCCGTTTCGGTGCACTCGCGGTCGAGGCCGACCGCGTCATCGACTTCCGCGAGAAGCTGCAGGGCGACGACGCGTGGATCAACGGCGGCTTATTCGTTCTATCGCCCAGGTGCTCGACTACATTGCGGACGATAGCGCCCCCTGGGAAGGCGCCCCCGTCGCACGGATCGCGCGCGACGATCAGTTGCGCGCCTGGTTCCACCGGGGGATTCTGGCAGCCGATGGACACGCTGTGCGACAAGAACCATCTCGAAACCCTGTGGAGCAGTGGCAGCGCTCCCCGGAAGACATGGGAATGAGCATGGCGAAATGCACGAACATCATCACAGCCGACGCCGACTACATCGTCGAGAAAATGGGAGACGCCCTTGCCCCGCTGGCCAACTCGACGATGCTGGTGACCGGTTCAAGCGGCTTTCTCTGCAGCTACTATCTCGACATGGTCGCCGCATTCAACCGGCGACATCCGAACCGTCCCTGCCGCGTCATAGCGATTGACAACGACCTGATCGGCCACTCCGAACGCGTCAGGCACTTGGCGGACGATCCCAATTTCCTGTTCGTCGAGCATGACATCAGCAAGCCCTACGAGCCGCTGTGGCCAGTCCATTGGCTGATCCATGGCGGCGGCATCGCCTCGCCGACCTACTACCGTCGCTTTCCGCTAGAGACGATCGACGTCAATGTCGACGGCCTGCGCCAGATGCTGCGCCTCGCGCGCCAGCCGGAGACACGCAGCATGCTTTACCTGAGCACCAGCGAAGTCTACGGCGATCCCGATCCGGCCTGGGTTCCCACACCGGAAACCTATCGCGGCAACGTCTCCTGCACAGGGCCGCGCGCGTGCTATGACGAGTCCAAGCGCCTGGGCGAGACGCTCTGCGTCACCTACCATCAGCTGTACGCGACGCCGGTCAAGATCATCCGGCCCTTCAACGTATACGGTCCCGGCATCTCCCTCGACGACCACCGCGTCATTCCGGATTTCGTCGCGGCCGCGCTGCAGAAGCAACCGATCACCCTGCTCAGCGACGGCCGCGCCACGCGCTCCTTCTGCTACGTGCGGGACTTCATCATGGGCAGCCTCTGGGTCATGCTCCGCGGCCGGGACGGCGAACCCTACAACGTCGGCAACGATGAGGAGGTGAGCATCCTTGACGTGGCCCGGCTCGCCGCTGCGCTGCGTTCTCCGCCTCTGGCGGTCACCCACGCGACGAGCGAGGATGCCCACTACCTGACCGACAATCCGCAACGCCGCTGTCCGGACCTCGCCAAGCTGCTGGCGCTGGCACCGGCCTGGCACCCGGAAATCAGAGTGCGCGAGGGACTGGCGCGGATGTTTTCCTCGTACGCCGGATGATGGCGATGCCGGCCGTCACCGTCGGACGCAAGCTGGTCCATGTCCCGCGCGAAGCCTATGCCGATGCGCTCGGTCCGGACAAGCACGTGTTCCTTGTCGGCGACCTGAAGCAGCCGACCAACTACCCGTTCATCGCCGAAACCAGGCTGGAACTGGCGATGTGCGCGTATGAAGCCGGCGACGACGGCCGTCCGCACTGGCATGCCGGCGTCACTGAATACGAATTGGCTCTTTATGCGTTTCGGACTGCTGAGCAAAGAGGGCATCGCCCAAGGATTTCCTCAAGCCTTTGTCATGAATTTAGCGTTTTTTATGACTTGACAGAGCCAGATGGAGCAGAAATTCCTCCTTCGAGAGGCTCCGGATGGAAGGTAGACGACAAAAAGGCTATCGAATGCTTGCCTCCCTGTGTGACGATCGCCAACCGCCCGAAACACATAAAGAGCCTACGAATTTGTCATAACCGGCCGCATCGGCTATCGCGACATCGCGGCCGATGCCGTGATCTGGGCGGGCGCGGGCGACTTCCTGTTGGTTCCGGCCGGCGTATGCGCGCAGCGCCTCGTGCCCGAAAGATCGGCCACGGTCGCCGTCAAGGTGCCGTCGTCGCCCGAGAAGACCCATTGCGACGCCTGTCCGCGCGACTGCAGGTATCGCGTCGCGGGCAGCGTTGCCGGCGCCCGGCCGCACGAGAACTGACGCGTCGTTTCACTGATCGTTTTCCTACCATGATTCAGGCAATCACCGTCATCGGCCTCGGTTTCGTCGGACTGACCACAGCGCTCGGCTTCGCCGAGAAGAGTTTCCGCGTGCGCGGCGTCGACAAGGACTCCAGACGGCTCGCCCGGCTGGCTGCGGGCCAACTGCCCTTCCACGAACCCGGCCTCGACGATGCGTTGCGCCGGCATCTCGGCAAGGGCTTCCTGCTCACGCCCGGCATCGCGGAGGCGGTGCGCGGATCCTCGCTGGTGTTCCTCTGCGTCGGCACGCCGAGCGGCCCCGACGGCGACGCCGATCTGTCGATCCTGCTGCAGGCGGCGCGCGAGGTCGTCGCGGCGATCGACGACGTGGCACCAGTCGTGCTGGTCATCAAGTCCACCGTGCCACCCGGGACGACCCGCGACGTCGTCGCCCCTCTGCTGCGCTCCCTGCCGGATGCCGCGGGCGAATCCGTGGCGCTGGCCGCGAATCCGGAATTCCTGCGCGAAGGCTGTGCCTGGGATGACTTCCTGCGACCCGATCGCGTCGTCGTCGGCGTCGACGACGATCGCGGCTGGGCGCTGCTGGCCGAGGCCTATGCCGGCTTCGCCGCGCCGGTGGAGCGCGTCACGCCCACCGAGGCCGAGTTCATCAAGTATCTGTCGAACACGCTGCTGGCGACGCTGATCAGCTTCGCCAACGAAATGTCGATGATTGCAGGCCGCGTGGGCGGCATCGACATCCGACGCACGTTCGGCATTCTCCATGGCGACAAACGCTGGCATGGCGCGCCCGCCGCCATGGCGTCGTATGCCTTTCCCGGCTGCGGTTTCGGTGGCTACTGCCTGCCGAAGGACACCCAGGCGATAGCCCACCTAGCGCGCCGCCTTGGCGTTGAAGCGGGTCTGCTGGAGCAGGTGATCGCCACCAACGCCGCGATCAAGCGCGCCGCCATCGACCGCATCACCGCTACGGCGGGCCCCGCGCAGATGATCGGCATTCTCGGCCTCTCCTTCAAGCCGGAGTCGGACGACGTGCGCGAGTCGCCGTCGCTCGACATCATCGCGGGCCTGCTGGAAAGGGGCTATCGGCGGATCGTTGCCCATGACCCGATGGCAACGGCCAATTTCGCCGAGAGCTATCGGTTGCCGATCGAGTACGGGCAGTCCGCACGCGAGGTCGTCGACTGCTCCGATGTGGTGGTCATCGCCACGGCTTGGTGCGAATATGTGAATCTTCTCACGGGTGTGGCCGACAAGCCGGTCGTAGACTTGCGTCATTGCCTGAAGCCACCGATTGACGACGCGGAGCAGCCGACACCATGACGACACGCCAGGCCATTCTTGACTCAGTGGCGCAGTACGCCGAAGCCGCGTTCGCGCGCACGCCCTTCGTCGCGGGTGAGACGTCGATCCCCGCCTCGGGCAAAGTGATAGGCAAAGCGGAGTTGGTAGCTCTGGTCGATGCGGCGCTCGACGGCTGGCTGACGGCAGGCCGCTACAACAACATCTTCGAGCGCCGACTCGCCGACTACATCGGCGTCGAGCATGTGCTGACGACCAGTTCCGGTTCGTCGGCGAACCTGCTCGCCGTTTCAGCCCTCACGTCGCCGCAGCTGGGCGAGCGCGCGCTCAAGCCTGGCGACGAGGTAATCACCGCGGCTGCAGGTTTCCCGACAACCATCAACCCGATCTTGCAAAACGGGCTGCTCCCGGTCTTCGTGGACTCGGACATCCCCACCTACAATCCGAGCCCGGCGCATGTCGAGGCCGCGATCTCGCCCCAGACCCGCGCCATCATCGTCGCCCACACCCTGGGCAATCCATACGAGGCAGACGAGTACCGCCGCATCGCCGACCGCCATGGTCTCTGGCTGATCGAGGACTGCTGCGATGCGCTCGGCTCCGAGTACCACGGCCGCAAGGTCGGCACCTTCGGCCACATCGGCACCCTGAGCTGCTATCCCGCGCATCACATCACTATGGGCGAGGGTGGAGCGGTATTCACTTCGGATGTGACGCTACGGCGCCTGCTCGAATCGTTCCGCGACTGGGGGCGCGATTGCTGGTGCCCGCCGGGCAAGGAGAACACCTGCGGCAAGCGTTACCAGTGGGAGCTCGGCGACCTGCCGGCGGGCTACGACCACAAGTACGTCTATGCGCATGCCGGCTACAACCTCAAGATCACCGACATGCAGGCGGCGCTCGGCGTCGCCCAGCTCGAGCGCATCGGGGAGTTCTGTGCGCGGAGGCGCGAAAACTTCAGACGGCTGCGTGCCGGGCTGGCCGGACTCGAGGAATACCTCATACTTCCCGAGGCCACGCCCGGCGCCGACCCGGCGTGGTTCGGCTTTCCGCTCACGCTGCGGCCCGAGGCGAACTGCAACCGCGTCGACCTGCTGCGCTATCTCGACGAGCACCGCATCGGCACGCGGCTGTTGTTTGCCGGCAACGTCACGCGGCAGCCGTATTTCGCCAACCGGCACTACCGGGTCGCGGGCAGCCTAGCCAATGCCGACATCATCATGAGTAACACCTTCCACATCGGCACCTTCCCCGGCATCGACGACGCGGCGATCGACTACGTCGTCGCCAGGATGGGCGATTTCTTCGGGGTCGGCTTCTGAGGTGGTAGCGCCACATCCGCTGTCCAGCGACCTCGACGATGTGGTCGATCGAACGCCGGAGCTCTGGCCGACGCTTGACGGCGGCCACCTTTTCATCACCGGCGGCACCGGCTTCGTCGGCAACTGGCTGCTGGAAAGCCTGGCCTGGGCGAGACAGCGTTTGGACCTGCGCGTCACGGCCACGGTGCTGACTCGTGACCCGGCTGCCTTTGCGCGCAAGGCACCCCACCTCGCCAGGTCGGGCTTTATTCGGCCACTCTCCGGCGACGTGCGCGACTTCGCCTTCCCGCGCGAGCCTGTCAGCCACGTGATCCATGCGGCGTTCGACTCGGCCCGCGCCATCGTCGACCCGCGCGCGGCCTTCGACACCATTGTCGACGGCACCCGCCGGGTGCTCGACGGCGCCGCCGGCC
>NZ_JDSS02000023.1:1051-2073 GCF_000584955.1 Candidatus Accumulibacter vicinus | reverse complement strand
ACGGGTTGCGCAGCAAACCGTCGTCTGGCAAGCGAAGCGCGGCAGGAATGGGCAACCAGGAATCGATGAGCGCCGTCGGGTATCGACGTCCCGGGGTTTGAGCGGGAGGTGAGCTGCGGCCCGGCATGACCGGCGCGGCAGTAGCGTTCGCGTGGCCGATGCGGTAGAACGCCCGGCGGCCGGTGGAGACGCAGGCGCGACACCGGAGCCAACCGCCAAGCCAGACCCGATGCCGCGCCCCGTAGCCCCATAGCGGCGACGTTGCCTGCCTAGTATTTCACGAAGCGCACCTCGCCGTCAGATTCCCATTGGCCGGGACGGCCAATGGATCTCCCTGGAAGACGCTACCTGTGCGCCGCTTGCCGCACAGCCGTGCTCATTTGCAGCCACTGTGATCGTGGCCAGCGCTACTGCACCACGAGGTGTGCCGACCAGGCCCGCCGACAGTCTGTCCGCGCCTCGGGTGGCCGCTATCAAGACAGCTTGCGCGGCCGTCACGCCCATGCCGAACGCCAGCGCCGTTACCGGGCCCGGCAGCAGAAAGTGACGCATCAGGGTTCCCCACCCAGGGCCACCCCTGTTCAACTCTCCTGCGAACCGACGTTGCCGGCCGCACCGCTGCCAGGGCACTGCTGTCGTTGTCATCGTTCCTTGCCGGACGGAGTGCGCCAGGACTTTTTGCAGCGTCGGATTCGCCGTCACCCACCCGACCGGAGAAGACATGGCCCTCAGCCCCGAGATTGAAGCGCAGATCCTGCGTTATTACCACGCCGAACGCTGGCGTATCGGCACCATCGCGACCGAACTGCACGTGCATCGCGACAGCGTCGCCCGCGTGCTCGCCCAAGCCGGCTTGCCGGCACTCGGACCGGTTCGCCGCCCTTCGGCGATCGATCCTTACCTGCCGTTCATCCTCGAGACCCTGACGCAGTTTCCGCGCCTACGTGCCTCGCGCGTGTACGACATGGTCAAGGGTCGCGGTTATCCGGGACGCCCGGATCACTTCCGGCACCTGATCGCCC
>NZ_JDSS02000023.1:0-1026 GCF_000584955.1 Candidatus Accumulibacter vicinus | reverse complement strand
GGAGGAAAGCGAACGTGCACGCCGCTCGCTCGAACGACGGCTGCGCTGCGCCCATAGCGGGCACTTCAAGCCGCTGGCCGATTTCGACTGGGGCTGGCCGCAGCAGTGTGATCAGCGCGCAATCGCCGAACTGCTGACGCTGGACTTCGTGCAGTCGGCCACCAATGTCCTCCTGGTCGGCAGCAGCGGCCTGGGCAAGACGATGATCGCCCAGAACATTGCGCATCAGGCGATCCTGGAGGGGCACACGGTGTTGTTTGCGACCGCCGGGCAGTTGCTCGGTGATCTGGCCGGCCTGGACAGTGATTCGGCGCTGCGCTACCGCTTGCGGCGCTATGCGGCGCCCGATTTGCTGGTCATCGACGAGGTCGGCTACCTGTCTTACTCGAACCGCCACGCGGACTTGCTCTTCGAGTTGATCAACCGGCGTCACGAGAAGAAGAGCACCTTGATCACGACCAACAAATCGTTCTCGGAATGGTCGGAGGTCTTTCCCAACGCCAGCTGCGTGGTGGCGATGATCGACCGCCTGGTCCATCACGCCCAAATACTCGCCATCAAGGGCGAGTCCTACCGGCGCAAGGAAGCCCAGGAACAGGCCGCTGCCCGATGATCCCGGAAGCGCACGGCGAAGACTTCGCCGTGAAGCTCACTCATCAATCTTCCGGTTTGCACGACGGTCTCGACTTGCTCATCAATTCTCGCTGGTCGCCCGATCAAGCGATGGCAGTCATCGAGCTGCTTGATGATTTGCGCGATCGGATCTGGGCGCATTATGAAGTCGCTTTGCAGGCCCGGTTCCGCGAGGTGCGCGTGACCTACCGCGACGTCGAGACCACCGATCCGCCGTTCTAAGCCAACGCCACACCATCCACACTCAGGGGCCCGCCGGGCCCCTGTTTCGTTCACGCCACAATGATCACTTCGCCGCCAAATTCCACCGCCATTTAGTGCCGCCAGATTTGTGCGGATTTACTCAGCCGCTAACATGACGACGCCGATTTCGAGGAGGTATTCATCGACAGC
>NZ_JDSS02000022.1:30417-32070 GCF_000584955.1 Candidatus Accumulibacter vicinus | reverse complement strand
CGGATCAGATCGTGGCTTCGCACGATCTATCCTTATTCGTTAGGCGTCACTGCTTGCTGCCACTGTGCTGAGAGGAGAAGGAACAGCCCTCATCGCGCCAAAACTTCAGATCGGTGTCAGTTGTAGATTGACATCGAGGGCAGACGATAACGGCATAGTCAAGGTCACGATTCTTGACACGCAGCTCTAGAGTGCCCGTAAGGATCAGTTTGCCTGGGGCCTTTCCCTGTTTTGAGCGCTTCGCGAAGACGTAGCCGCAGTCGCAGTGGAGATAGTGTTTCGGGCGCCTGCCGGGTGTGAATTCGCATAACCGCAAGAACTGATTGAGAAATGCGACCATGTTGCTCTTGACAGTCTGCAAGTATTCCGATGCTATATGGCGGGTTTCGCCTACAACCACTGTAGGTGGGTCAAAATCCGAGATGCCGCTTGGTAGTTTCTGATTGGCTTTGGCACCTGCCAGTGTGAAATTCTGATAGGCAGGAAGCGACGAGTAATGAGCATACTCGTCACGCATGTCGATCAGCCGATCAATCCAGAGCACCTTGTTCTTCTTCAGGAGAGCGATCAATTGCTCGCGGTGCGTTACATGTTTGTTGTTCTTCAAGGCTCTGATCAATCGCTCACCTTTGTCAGAGAACTGTTTGAGATTGTCAAAGTAGCGATAAGAGTAGAGCGGGACGAGTTTGTCCAACGCACCTTTCGCGTGAAGCAGAAACGACTTAAAGTAAGTGGACAAATCGAAGGCGTGAAGTTCAATTACGCAACTGGCCGGGAGCGTGGGTCGCGCCTCAGCAATCTCCTTCAAGTAACCAGGCAACTCGGGGGTTCCATTTGTTAGGAGTTCTGCGTAGGCCGTCTGATACTGGCGTTCGATAAAGGCCATTTCAGCGAAGCCTTCCAGCAGAGCATTCTGCAATTCATGCTCTCGCTCGTAGAGAAACGTTGAACCATCCGTGATCGAACGGAGATCATTGATGACAAAGCCGTGTGCTGCGCCGAGCAACACGATGCGGTTGTCGAGGGTGCCCATGCGAGGTTGTTGTGACGCCTAACGTGAAAGCTCAGGCGACGGCCGCGGTTTCATGCGGCTGGTCGCCTGGAGCACCGGGTTGGGCGTCATCTCTGGCCTACGCCGGGAATCTCTCGAATTCAGGAAGTTCATGAACATGCTCCATCCAGTCGAGCCGCTCAGCCGTCTGTACTTGCACTGTCGGTGGTAGTGCCTCAGGATGATCAAGAGTTGAGGACTGCACGTCGACAATTCCTGGGAGCGCGGCTGCATTCCGGTAGAACAACCCGCTCCCGCAGTCAGCGCAGAAGCTGCGCATAGCGGTACCTGACGAGTTGATAGTCTTGGGCTGCCCTTTCGTCAGCGTCAAGGCAGTTTCGGGAAACATCGCCCAAGCCACCATCGGCGCGCCTGCACTTCGTCGGCAGTCGCTGCAATGGCATAACGCAACGACTTTTGGCTCCCCCGAGAGTTCATAGCGAATCCCGCCACATAAGCACTGTCCAGAGTAAGTCATCGCAGAATCTCCACAGTATTCGACCGATTATTCACCAAACGCAAGCCAAGTTCTAGACATTGATGAACCCCTTGTAGCCCGGTGAATGTCAAGGTAGTTGTCGCCTGAGTTCATGTTGCCAAAC
>NZ_JDSS02000022.1:30270-30407 GCF_000584955.1 Candidatus Accumulibacter vicinus | reverse complement strand
GAACCCCTTGTAGCCTCAAGTAGGAGGGCTTGTGACGCCCAACGTGAAGCTAACCGGCGCGCCGCTTGTCGGCGCGTCCGGTTGAGTGATTTGTTGGACGAAGCCGCTACGCGGAGGAAACGGCGGCGCTGTCGTGG
>NZ_JDSS02000022.1:29277-29985 GCF_000584955.1 Candidatus Accumulibacter vicinus | reverse complement strand
TAGGTGCGCTTCTGATACGAACCTTTCACCCATGGAACTTTGGTCTCAGTACATTGGCCTCTGGATCTATGGCGTCAACGATGAGTGCATGCAATGTCGGCACCGATGAGCGATCTACCTCCCAAGTGGGAATCCGGTCAAACTCTAGTGCGACTGATCTTTCACAGACGTACTCCACCGGGATGAACTCTACGGCCCCTCTGTAACCCACTGGGTACGAGCTCAGGTCGATATGTGCTTCTTCAAGACCGATGTTGAAGCGAGCCCAGGAGGGAACAATGGAATGTATGACGTCAATGGAGTCACCTTTCTCTGCGACCACAAGCAAGGCAATGCCGTTCGCACGTGCCACCGAGATGGCACCCTCCTGATAACCCCTTCTGCTCACCATGATGCCCTTGTGCGCGCCGATGTCACGGATGACATGGAGGAAGGCCTGCACGTCCCTCTTTTGTACTGATCTACTCCAATCCTTACACTCTACGACGAATAGGAGCGCCACACTGCCCGCCCTATACTCGAACGAAATATCGATCTCATGGCGGCTGTCTCTTCCCGTATACACCTTCCGTCGATGTAGCACTAATCCCTTTAGGCCAACTATCTGATCTGTCAATTCCGCAACCTGTTTCTCATAACTAATGCCCGGAGACTCGTCGTCGTCGTCTGTCTCTCGACCTATACCGGCTGTGCCATCGTGTCTGCACT
>NZ_JDSS02000022.1:27050-29252 GCF_000584955.1 Candidatus Accumulibacter vicinus | reverse complement strand
ACGGATCAGATCGTGGCTTCGCACGATCTATCCTTATTCGTTAGGCTGCACTGCGGTGACAACTAGAGCCGCCGTTCCACAAAGTCTCGGATGGCTGATTCTATGGGTCGGATGTCGTCACGCGCAGAAAGGGACAAATAGATGTTGCCACCGAGGTCGGCTGGCATTTTCGCGCCTTCTTCTCGGATAATGAGTACGCGCTCTCTGCCTTTTGCAGCTGCAAAATAGCCTGCTTCGAATACGACATTGTCGCGAGGTGCAGCCTTTACTTCGGTTCCTGACAGTTCGTCATCCTTCGTAAATAGGAACACACCTCCACTGCAAACGCGCGCTGCAGTCTCGATTTCATCCAGGATCATTCCTGCAGCAGCGAAATCAATCTCCCAATTTCGAACCCGAAGATTCAGGCGTTCTTTCAGAAAGAGATGCACTGCCTGGGCCGTCGCGCGTGCCTTGCTGCTATAGCCAAGAAAGACGTCAGATCGCTCAGCGACTTGATCGGACCAGACTCCGAATCGATGCCTGAATGCGTCCCCGTCTAGCCAAGTGACCGGGGCGTCCTTAGGCATGTAGAGTATGGGGTGCCCAGCTCCTGTCCAAGTTATCCCTCTGTCCGCAAGGCCGCGTTCCGCGACAATTAGTAGAGGTAGGCGCAGAGTACCGGCGATCGCTCCCTCAATATGCGCGTATTCACTCGCCAAGTGATACGGTTCTTGAGTGTTCGAAGAAACCTCCCACCTTGGGAAAGCAAGTACTACCGCACCTACACATCGGCGTAGTATTTCAACGGCATTGGGAAGCGACCACGCCATTGAAGAGGCCGTACCTGCCTGGAAGAACATCTCCGGCTGTAATCCAAGAGCCTCGATTCGCTTGATGACTTGGTCCTGAAGTTCTCTGCGTCGGGTATCCAGCAACTCAGGGTTCTGGAAGCTTACAAACACGCGTCTCTTGAAGGCCACATGTGCTCCTGTTGCGTTCCATGCCAGCAAGGATACCGCAGGACCAGTGCAGGTAGGTTTTGGTGCAGCCTAACTTTCAATTCGACCCCACAATCGAGGTCGATTCCTATCTATTGATCTTATCAGATGTCCATTCTTGCATCAATATTGAAATCTATCTGATCAGCCGTCATAATGCGCGGCTGGCTTACCCGAGGCTTCGCATTCATGAGCGACACCACTCTCCTATCCGCAGGGCAGCCTTTCGACAGCCAGGCTGCCCACAACCCGCCGCGCCTTTTAGACCAGGTGCGGGAGGCCATTCGGCTGCGGCATTACAGCATCCGCACGGAGCAGGCTTACACGGATTGGATCAAACGCTTCATCCTGTTCCATGGCAAGCGCCATCCCCGCGAGATGGGGGCGGTGGAAGTGGAGCGGTTTTTGACCCATCTGGCGGTGGAGGGCCGGGTGGCCGCTTCCACGCAAAACCAGGCCTTGAGTGCCTTGCTGTTTTTATACCGGGAGGTTTTGAAGGTGGATTTGCCCTGGCTGGGCGAGATGACGCGGGCGAAGCGGCCTGGGCGCCTGCCGGTGGTGTTGACGGTCGAGGAGGTCAGGCGCGTGTTGGCGCGGATCGACGGGCAGCAGGGTTTGATGGCGGACTTGCTGTACGGGGCCGGGTTGCGCTTGCTGGAGTGTGTGCGGCTGCGGGTGAAGGACCTGGACTTCGAGATGCGGCAGATCACGGTGCGCGACGGCAAGGGGGAGAAGGATCGGGTGACGATGCTGCCGCAATCCGTGCTTGAGCCTTTGCGGGCACACCTGGAGAAGGTGAAGGTGCTGCATGCACATGACCTTGAAGAGGGGTTTGGCGAAGTCTATCTGCCTTATGCGCTGGACCGGAAATTTCCCGATGCGTCGCGGGAATGGGGTTGGCAGTATGTGTTTCCGGCGGCGGGGCGCTCGGTCGATCCGCGTAGCGGCAAGGAGCGCAGGCACCATGTGGACGAGCAGACGTTGCAACGGGCGATGAAGAAGGCGGTGCGGGCGGCGGGGCTGACGAAGCCGGCCTCCTGCCACACGCTGCGCCATAGTTTCGCGACGCATTTATTGCAGTCGGGCTATGACATTCGTACGGTGCAGGAGTTGCTGGGCCATCAGGATGTGGCGACGACGATGATTTACACGCATGTGCTGAACCGGGGCGGGAGGGGGGTGCAGCTTGATGAAGCGGTCGCAGGCGGCGATTGCCGACGCC
>NZ_JDSS02000022.1:20211-27025 GCF_000584955.1 Candidatus Accumulibacter vicinus | reverse complement strand
GGCGGGCGCCTGGGACGGCCAGGCCGGCTTGTCCGCCTGGCCGTCCAACCGGCGCAAGTCGATCAGCCCGTCACCGTTGCCGGCAGCTCCCGCCGCTGATTCACGGTCCTTCCCCCCGCGCCGCCAGAGAAATCCCGACCAGCAGCATCACCCACCCGACTCCCTGCCATCGCGCGAACGCCCTGAGCAGGAACGGAGTATCGACCGTGACGGCAAGCTCGTCAAACATCCGGGGCCACCGATCCTCCCGGTCGCTCCGGTGCGCTTTGCGCGGAGAACAAGGCCGAACGGCACGGGCTGCCAGGGCCAAATTGCTGCAGGCGCTGGCTGCTGGCCTGCAGCATCGCACGCTCGATCTGACCGCTGGCCAGTGCCCGGGCGGCCCCGGTGATGGCACGAAAATACTGGTCGGGGTCGTAGGAGACCAGGAGCAGATCGACGCCGGCCGCCAGCGACTGTGCCGCGACGCGGCCGATTCCCTGGCGGTACACGGCGCCCATGTTGAGATCGTCGGTGATCAGCACACCGCGATAGTTCCATTGCTGACGCAGGATGGTCTGCACCACGCTGCGCGAATGGGAAACGGCATGTTCGGGGTCCACCGCCGGCAAAACGACGTGGCCGAGCATGATCGCCGCGCACGCGCGGGTACTGACACTGCGGAAGGGCTGCCAGTCGCCACGCAGTTCATCGATGCCCGCTGTCAGCGTGGCGCGCCGCCAGTGCGTGTCGGCCCGCACGCGGGCGAGTCCGGGAAAGTGCTTGAGGGTGGCGCCGACACCGGCACTGGCCAGACCATCCACATAGGCCCGGGCGACCTCGCTGACCACGGCCGGATCTTCGTCGATGGCTCGGTCGCCGATGCGGGTCAGGAAGTCGACGGCGGAGTCCGGCTGCGCCGGCCGCAGGTCAACCACCGGCGCCAGGTTGAGATTGACACCCAGCGCCGCCAGCGCTCTCCCTTGTCGCTCGCCGTAGGTTCGTGCCCGCATCGCAAGCGTTGCCGGTGACGCTTCGCCGACCAGGCTGGACAGTGCGGGCAGCCGTTCCAGCCATGGCGAGAGGTGGGCAACCGGCCCACCCTCCTGGTCGGCGGCCACAATCAACGGCGGCAGGCCGGCGGCACGGCGGAGGTCCTGAAGCCTGGCGATCCCGGCGGCGAGGGTGGCGACATTGCCCGCCCGCAGGTTGCGCCGCGTCAGGTAGAGGCCGCCGATCAGGCCACTGGCCGCCAGTGCTTCGACCTCTTCCAGGGCACGAAAACCGACGATGAAGTGCCTGCCGAACCGGAGCATGACGAGGGCTCATTCGGTCGGCCGGGCAGCGAGCGCCGGGCCGATCCGGTACCAGTCGATGCGCCGCGTGGCCAGCATGATCGCGCCAAGTGCCAGGAAGAGCAGCACGCTGCCCATCAGCAGCGAGTTGTCCTCGGAGAGCAGGACGCCGTAGAGCACGCCGTAGAGACCGGCCAGCGCCGCCGCAAAGGTATAGCCCTGGCGGCGATCACCGAGCGCGCCTGCCAGATAGGTTCCGATCAGGGCAATACAGGCCGATGCGGCGATGGCGTAGGCGGCAACGAAGGGCAGGTGCTCGGAGAGCGCGATCAGCAACAGGAAGAAGACCGCCAGCGCCAGTCCGACCAGCAGATACTGCAAGGGGTGAATCGGCGAGCGACGCAGAACCTCGCTGAGGAAGAATCCGGCGAAGGTCAGTGTAATGAACAGGATGCCGTATTTGACGGCGCGCTCGGATTGCAGGTAGACATTGACCGGATCGATGAAGAGGATGTCGAGCACTTCGGGATTCGGCCCGCCCTTGGCGGCCGCCAGGGTGTTGGGAAAACTGCGCGCCAGATGCGACACCTCCCAGCGGGCGGTGAACCCGGCGTCGCTGATGCTGCGCTCGCGCGGCAGAAAGCGGCCCGCAAAGCTCGGGTGCGGCCAGTCCGACTTGATCGCGATGGTGTTCGCTTCCGCGGTCGGCGCGATGGCCAGTCGCTGGGTGCCGGTCAGTTGCAGGGGAAAGTCGAAATCGAACGAGGTCGGCGCGTCGAGGGCGACCTTCCCGAGCGGGATGGCCAGGCGTTCGCCCGCCAGCGCGTCACCGTTTTGCGCCGAGCCCTTGGGGGTCGAGAAGCGACGACTCTTGCCGCCCAGGTTCACCAGCGGATCGTTGTCTACGCCGCGCGGGTCGGAAACGCCGAGCAGCAGCGTCGCCTCGGCGCTGACGATGCTGCGCTGGCCATCGAGACCGAGGTGTACGGGCAGCACGAAGCGCCCCGCGACCATCAGGTCGAGGTGATAGAGCCGGGCCTGGTAGATGCCCCGCTGGCGGGTTTCGACGCGGGCCTCGCCGGTCAGCTTCAGTGTCTCGGCCGGCAGATACAGGCGACGATCGACGAAGCGCGGCGTGCTCCTGGTCCGGCCGGTGGCGGGGTCCTCCTTGACTTCGGGCTCGATCTGTTCCCGGTAATCAATTGCGAGTACCGGCCCGGTAAGCGTTTGCGGGCCGGCAGCGCTATTGGCGATGCTGCGCTGAACCTCTTCCTGACGCGAGCTGCGCTGGCGGATCTGATCCTCGATGAGGGCCAGAGGCACCAGCAGCAGGAGCGACATGAAGCCGATGGCGACGAGTTTGAGAAGCAGTTTCTTGTCCATGAAGTTCTCCCTGGTGGATGGTGCAGGGAGTCTCGATCACTTCGGTGAACGGATGAAGAAGCGGCGGTGAAGCCCTGTGAATCGAGGGTGAAGTCAGGCCGACGGCAGCAGCAGGCGGGCCACTGCACCGCCCTCGGGATGGTTGGCGAAATCGGCTTCACCGCCGTGCAGGCGCGCGACTTCGCGTACCAGCGCGAGCCCCAGGCCCGAACTCTTCTGGCCGCTGGCGGGGCTCGCCAGCGAGTAGAAACGGTCGAAGACCTGCGGCAGGGCGTAGTCCGGAGCACCGCTGCCATGATCGCGAACCGATACCTCGGCGCGTTGATCGCGACGCTGCAGGGCGATTTCGATGTTTCCTCCGGTCGGCGAAAAGGCGATCGCGTTGTCGAGCAGGTTGAGCAGCGCCTGCTGCAACAGAAAAGGGTCGCCACGCACGCCGAGCGGCTCGCCGATGGCGAGCGCGCAGCTCAGCCGGCGGGCCTGCAGCGGCAGGCTCCGCTCGTCGACGCAACACTGCAGCAGCTCGCTGAGGTCAACCTGGACTGCGTCTTCCGGTGCCTGCAGTTGCTCGACCCGCGCCAGCATCAGCATTCGCTCGATGATCCCCTGCAGGCGGCGCGCCTGCTCGCCAACACTGAGCGCAAAACGACGCCGATCGTCGTCGGCAGGGCAGCCTTCGAGGATTTCGGCCGCGCCGATGATGGCCGAGAGCGGGCTCTTCATTTCATGCGCCAGGTTCTGCACGTAACGTTCGACGTATTGCTTGCCTTCGAGGCGTTCGCGCATCAGCGCCAGCGCGCGTGCCAGCTCGGAGAACTGACGGCCGCCGGAGGTCGGCGGGTTGGCCTGGCGGCCTTCGGAGACCTCGCGGGCGTAGATCCGCAAGCGGTTGATCGACCAGCTCAGCCAGGCCGAGAACACCGCCCCGATCAGTGCCGAAGCGGCCAGCAGGATGTAGCCGGCGCGTTTCACGCGTTGTTCGGCGTGGCCGACGTAGGGCAGGACGCTGGACAGCGGCTTGGCCACCGAGAGTACGCCGAGCAGCCGCCCCTGGTGACGAATCGGTGCGGCCACGTACATCACCGACGAGCTGGCGTCGTCGGCCTGCGCGCGCGTGCTGCGGGCGCCGTATTCGCCCTTGAGCACGCGCGCCACGTCGCGCCATTGCGAATAATCGGCGCCCAGGGCCAGACCCTCGGAGTCGAAGACCACCCGACCCAGGTCGTCGGTGATGTAGACGCGAAAGTCGATGCTGTCCTTTTGTACGCCCCAGATGCTTGCCTGCGGCGAACGCTGGCGCGCCGCCGCCAGAGCCCTGGCGAACTCGCCATCGGCGATCCTGCCGCTGGCGAGATCCGGCGCTGCCAGTTCGGCGAGGACATGCGCCGTATCGACCAGGGTTTCTTCGGTGGCCTGGCGGATTCCCGGCTCGGCCTCGCGCATGAAGATGTTGAGCACGAACCACGCTGCCAGGCCGACGATCAGGAAATAGCCGATGAACAGGCGAACGGAAATGTTCATCGGCGACCGGCCTAGCGAACGGCGATGCTGTAGCCCAGACCGCGGTGGGTCCGGATCGGCTCCTCGTCGGCCCGCACCGCCCGCAGCTTGTTGCGCAGCGTCTTGATGTGGGTATCGACGGTGCGCTCCAGGCTTTCACCGCAATCCTGCCAGACGTTCTCCATGATCTGGCCGCGACTCAGAATGCGCCCCGGCCGTGTCAACAACAAGGCCAGCAGGAGATACTCGTAGCGCGTCAGATCGAGCCAGACACCGTGGTAGGCGATGCGCAAGCCATCGCCATCGACTGTGAACCGTGCCGGCGGCGCGGTGATCGCAGGGGGAGCTGCGAGCCACTCCGGCCGGGTGCGGCGCAGGATGGCGCGGACGCGGGAAACCACCTCGCGGGGACTGAAGGGTTTGGCCACGTAATCGTCGGCGCCGAGTTCCAGGCCGACGATGCGGTCCACCTCGTCGGATCGGGCGGTGAGAAAAATCACCGGCACATCCGAGCGCCGCCGCAGGACACGACAGACGTCGAAGCCGCTCATGTCCGGCAGCCCGACGTCGAGGACGACCAGGTCGTGATCGCCGGCACCCAGTCGGGCCAGCGCTTCGGCGCCGAGGGTACAGCAATCGCTGGCGAAACCGTCGGCTTGCAGGGCATAGGCCAGGGTATCGGAAATCGCGGGTTCGTCGTCGACGATGAGGATACGCATGGCCGAGATGGTAGTGCATTCCGCGCCCGGCGTCGCCACCCGCTCGCCATTTCAGGAAACCGGGCAGGATTTCCAGGGCATCAGACGCCTGCCTGCCGCGTCTCGCTGCGATTGGCTGGCGACTCAGGACGACACGCCCGGCGCCGACCACGGGCGCGGGAATGCGCTGATCCTTGCCATTCTGCGGACTCCACACTTGCATCCAGACAGCCAATCCCCGATAATCCAACAAGCGATTGCTTGCTTAATTGTTGATCACTTGCGCTACGCCCAACCCGTTCCAGGAGACTGTTCGAATGCACCATCCCCCTTATCCCCACCTGCTTGCTCCGCTCGACCTCGGTTTTACGACGCTGAAGAATCGCGTCCTGATGGGCTCGATGCATACCGGCCTCGAAGAAGCCCCGCAAGGCTTTGCCCGTCTCGCCGCCTTCTATGCCGAGCGCGCGCGTGGGGGCGTCGGGCTGATCGTGACCGGCGGCATTGCGCCCAACCAGGACGGGGTGGTGATGCCCGGCGCGGCGGTGCTCGAAAACGAGGCGCAGGCCGAAAAGCACCGGCAGGTCACGACCGCCGTCCACCAGGCAGGCGGCAAGATCGCCCTGCAGATCCTGCACACCGGCCGCTACGCCTATCATCGCGGAGCCGTCGCGCCGTCGGCGGTACAGGCGCCGATCTCGCCGATCCGCCCGCGCGAACTCAGCGAGGAGGACATCGAGCGGACACTCAAGGATTACGCCCGCTGCGCCAGCCTCGCGCAACTCGCCGGCTATGACGGGGTCGAGGTGATGGGGTCGGAAGGCTATCTGATCAACCAGTTCATCGCCCAGCAGACCAACTTCCGCGAGGACGGCTGGGGCGGCTGTTTCGAGAACCGCATCCGCCTCGCCGTCGAATCGGTTCGGCGCGTGCGCGCGGCAAGCGGGCCGAACTTCATCATCATTTACCGCCTGTCGATGCTCGACCTGGTCGAAGGCGGCAGCACCTGGGGTGAGATCGTGACCCTGGCCAAGGCGATCGAGGCTGCCGGCGCAACGCTGATCAACACCGGGATCGGCTGGCACGAGGCGCGCATCCCGACGATCGCCACGATGGTCCCGCGCGCGGCCTTCGTGTGGGTCACCAAGCGCCTGATGGGCGAGGTGGACATCCCGTTGATCACCACCAATCGGATCAATACGCCGGAGGTCGCCGAGGAAGTGATCGCTTCCGGCTGTGCCGACATGGTCTCGATGGCTCGCCCCTTCCTCGCCGATGCCGACTTCGTGAACAAAGCCGCCGCCGGGCGCGCCGACACGATCAACACCTGTATCGCCTGTAATCAGGCCTGCCTCGACGAGATCTTCGCCGGCCGGCTCACTTCGTGTCTGGTCAATCCGCGCGCCTGTCGGGAAACCGAACTGTTGATCGAGAAGGCGGCCGTGCCCAGGCGGATCGCCGTCGTCGGCGCCGGGCCGGCGGGAATGGCCTGCGCGCTGACCGCTGCCGAACGGGGCCATTGGGTCACCCTGTTCGATGCAGCGGCGGAAATTGGCGGGCAGTTCAGGTTGGCGCGCCGGATCCCGGGCAAGGAGGAGTTCAGCGAGACGCTGCGCTATTTCGATCACCGCCTGCAAGAGGCGGGGGTCACCCTGGAACTCGGCAAGCGTTGCGAAGCTTCCGATCTGGCCGATGCCGGCTTCGAGCATGTCGTTCTCGCCACCGGGATCGTGCCGCGGCAGCCTGAGCTGCCCGGTATCGGGCACGAGAAGGTGATCTCGTATGTTGACCTGATCGAAGGCTTGCGCGTCGCTGGCGAACGCGTGGCGATCATCGGTGCCGGCGGCATCGGCTTCGACGTCGCCGAGTTCCTGACCCATACCGACGAGGATCGCGACGAACTCGAGCGCTTCCAGGGCGAGTGGGGGATCGACCCCGAGTTCGCCAACCGCGGCGGCC
>NZ_JDSS02000022.1:737-19871 GCF_000584955.1 Candidatus Accumulibacter vicinus | reverse complement strand
CACCGATCCCGGCAGCCACACCACGCCAGGTCTGGCTGCTGCAGCGCAAGGCCGCCAAGGTCGGCGACGGGCTGGCCAAGACCACCGGCTGGATTCGTCGCACCTTGCTCAAGAAGCGTGGCGTACAGATGCTCTCCGGGGTGACGTACGAGCGCATCGACGACGCCGGCCTGCACCTCATCGTCGATGGCCAGCCGCAGTGCCTGCCGGTGGAGCATGTGATCGTCTGCGCCGGTCAGGAACCGCGCCGCGATCTCGAAGCCGGTCTGCGCGCCGCCAACGTGCCGCTGTCGCTGATCGGCGGCGCCGATGTCGCCAACGAACTCGACGCGAAACGCGCCATCGATCAGGGAACGCGCCTGGCGGCGACGCTCTGATCGCCATGCCGGCCGGCCGCAAACGGCAAGGCCCGCTGGAAGCGAACCGCCGCGAAGAACTGTTGCAAGCGGCGGCCCGCCTGTTCGTCGAGAAAGGTTTTGACGCGACCACCACGCGTGACATCGCCAGGGCGGTCGGGATGCGCTCAGGCAGCCCCTTCTACCATTTCCGCAGCAAGCAGGAACTGCTCAAGGCGGCAATGATCGCAGGCCTGGAGACCGGCTACCAGCGCCTGCAGGCAGCCAGCGAGGGCATTGTCGACCCTGCGCAGCGCCTGCGGGTGATGATCCGCGTCCATCTCGGGAACCTCCTCGAGGGCAATTGCCAGGTGCCGATGCTGCTCTACGAATCGCGCGCGCTCGACGCCGCGGCGAGGGCCGAAATCGCCGCGGTCACCGACCGCTACCAGGAAACGTGGCAGGCAACGCTTGACGAACTGGCAGCCAGCGGCAAACTCCGCAGTTCGGCAGCGCCGCTGCGCCTGTTGCTCTTCGGCATGCTCAACTGGAGCAGCCAGTGGTACCGGCCGGACGGTGCGCTGTCGCTCGACCAGATCGCCGCTGCCGCGGCCGATCTGTTGTTAATGTGAAAGCCGCGTGTTCATGACTTTCATGATCGAGAGGCCTGGAAAAGTCATGACCGTCAGACTGCGGGAGCCTGGCAGGCCACCGGCCGCGCCGAATCACTGCACCACTCGCTCCACGAACCGGCATAGAGGCGCGCGCCCGGCAATCCGGCAACCTCCATCGCCAGCAGGTTGTGACAGGCGGTGACGCCGGAACCGCAAGACATCACCACCTGCGCCGGCGAACGACCGGCCAGCAGGGCCAGAAACTCGCGGCGCAGTTCACCGGCCGGGCGAAAGCAGCCGTCGGCGTCGAGATTGTCGCGGAAGAAGCGGTTGAGTGCGCCGGGAATATGCCCGCCGACCGGATCGAGGGTTTCGTTCTCGCCACGAAAGCGGTCAGGGGAACGCGCATCGATCAGGCAGAAGCTGCTCTGCCCAAGACTGGCGAGCACCGCGTCGCTGCTGGTCAGCACGTCACGCAGATCGACTTTCAGCACCACCGGCGGTGAACTCGGAATATCGGTGGCCAGAGGCCGCCCCTCCGCCCGCCAGCGATCGATGCCACCGTCGAGAAGCGCGACGCGATCATGGCCAAGCCAGCGCAGCAACCACCACAGCCGGCTGGCAAAGGCGCCGCCGGCGTCGTCATAGGCGACCACCTGCGTGTCCATGGCGACGCCCGCGGCACTCAGCTTGTCGGCCAGCAGGTGCGGATCAGGCAAGGGATGACGACCGTTGCGACCATTCATCGGTCCCGACAGATCCTGGTCGAGATGCAGGAAGAAGGCGCCCGGCAGGTGAGCGTGCGCGTAGGCCCGACGGCCCGCAGCCGGATCACTCAGTTGATGACGGCAATCAAAGACACGCCAGCCGGGGTCGATGAGATGATCGGCAAGGACGGCGCTGCTGACCAGCGTTGTATGGCTCACGCCAGTCCCTCTTCTTCAGCCAGCCAGGCACGTGCCTCGACTTCCTCATCGAAGACGCGCATCTGGGCATGAACGAAAATCTGCGACAACCAGGCGCTCCACGCTACCCACTGGCTATGCGTCAGGACGGCAATACGGCTGAAGTCGTTGGCGTGCGCACGCGCAAAGACGATATCTTCCCAGGCCACATCGAGCGTGAAGTCGGCCATTTCGCGCAGATCGAACCACAGGTCGACCGGCCCCTCGAACTGGATCGCGAAATTGACGGCATTCTCGAACTCCTTGTAGTCGGCAAGCGTGAATTCCGCATACACCGTGACTTCGACCCGCTTCGGCTGTTGTTCGATGACAATCATGGCAGACTCCATTTGGCGATGCGCCAGTTTAGCACCAGTCCCGCCCGGCAGGTCTGTGCAGCTGACCGGTCAGGCGAAACCCTTGAGAAAGGCAGCGCGCTCGGGTTCGGAGTCGATATGCTCGGAGAGCTTTCGGTAGAGTTCCTGGACGTTGCCTGAATCGTTGGCTGCCCGCTTGATGAGCACTCGAGCGAGCGGTCCGACGTACTGCGCGAGGCGTTTCTCGGCCGCGGCAAGTGTCGCGGGATCGAAAACCCCCACCGGTGTTGCCGATGTCGGTTCGGGCGGGTTGGTCGACCTTGGCGGCATCGATGCGGAAGTGGCCTTTTTCAATTGCTCGATACGCTTCAGGAAATCGGTACGTTCGACGCCTTCGGGAATGTTTTCGGCGAGCGTGGCGCAGAATTCCTCGATGTTCCTGGCCTGGATCATCCCCTTGCGCACCAGATGTTTGGCGACCGGACCGATCGACCTGATCAGCGAGGACTCGATTTCGTCCAGCGCCTCCTGGGGCAGCGGCAGCGGCGTTGACGCGCTCGCAGATCGCGTGCCGGCGCGGCCACTCCTGGCGCCACCGGCGACCGGTTCGGGCGGCGGCAGGCTGTCGGTGCTGCTGCCAGGGGGCCTGGCCACCGGCTTGCTCTGGATGAAGGCCGCCAACAACGCGTTGTTGAATTCGCGGGCGCTCTGGAAACGCTGGTCAGGTTTTTTCGCCAGCGCGCGCCTGAGCACGGCGTCGAAAACCGGTGGCAGTGAAGGTACGATTGCTGACGGTGGTGCAGGCTCGACGTTCATCACCTTGTGCATCACCGCGACCGGCGTCTCGGCGAGAAATGGCCCACGCCCGGTCAGCATTTCGTAGAGGATGACCCCGGCCGACCACAGGTCGGCGCGGTGGTCGGCAGGCAAGCCCAGCAGTTGCTCGGGAGAGATGTGCGTCGGCGTACCAATCACGGTGCCCACCTGCGTGAGCGATGAATTCTCGATCTTGGCGACCCCGAAGTCCATGACCTTGATCTTCATCCCGCCCAGGACCATGACGTTGGTCGGCTTGATGTCACGATGCACGACATCGTGCTGGTGCGAATAGTCGAGTGCTGCGAACAGTTGCTTCATTACCTCGAAAACATCGATCAGTTCGAAGTGGCCGCGCTCGCGCATGCACTGGCGCAACAACTTTCCCTGCACGTACTCCATGACGATAAACGCCCCTCTTTCGTCCTCTCCGTATTCGTATACACCGACAATGCCCGGATGCTGCAGTCTCCCTCCGGCCTGCGCCTCCTGCTTGAAGCGTGCCACTGCGGCCTCCGATTCAACGTTGGCCAGGTACTCGGCGAGAATCGTCTTGATCGCCACCGGACGTTTGATGACCGGGTCGAAACCTTCGTAAACTGCGCCCATCGCACCCTTGCCGAGTTCGCGGCGGATCTCGTACTTGCCGATGAATTCAGGGAGGGACATGGCGTGGTCGTTCCGCGCTCAGCTCTCGATCAGCTTGATGGCTTTTTGCAGGCTGCGGCGCATGCGGTTGAAGGAGTTCGCCAGAACGTCGATCTCGTCCCCGGTGTGCGACGGGAATTCCGGCACCGAGAAGTCGCCGGTGGAAATCCTGTCGGCGGCTGCCGACATGCTCGAGATGGGCCTGATGATGAGCATGGACAGCATGATGTTGAGGACCACGAAAGTGGCCAGGAAGATGCCGCCGAGCGAGAGCATGAAGCTGTTGAAGGTGCGCTGCGCATTGGCCAGCGGCACGGACATCGGCACTGAAACCACCTGTGCGCCAACCGTCTCCATGTGTTTCCAGCCGAAACCATTGTTCGGGCCGTAGATTCTGATCATCGATTCCGGTGCTGCGTCGGGAACGCTGTGGCAGATCAGGCACGCCGGGTCGGTGATGGTAATCGGCCGTGCCAGGTAGAGCATGCGGCCGGTCGGTGTTTCTCGCTCGCCGGCAAGTTCTCTGGCACTGCCGTCAGCGCGAAATTTCTGCACCAGATCACTTTCCCATTCCACCGCGCGATCGCGTGGATTGGTAGGATTGAGCGTCGCCTCCTTGTAGGTGAAGTCCGGATACTTCACGGCCAGGTTGCTGAACACCTCTGTGGCGGCATAGGCGGGCACCGTCTGCGGCAGGAAAGTCTGTTCCAACTGGGAGTCGAGAAGCGGCTTCACCTGCCTGACCGTGTAGCCGCGCACCGACAGCGCGGACTCCATCATCAGGCCGGCATTGCGCAGCGTCTCCTGTTTGGCGTTCTCGTCGAGCAGGCGGTGCGAAACGTACGCCGACATGCCCATGCCGGCGCCAAAGACCAGCAGAAGCACCAGGTTGAATTTCAGTCGCAGACCCATGAGCACGGTCCCTAGCAAGAATGGGATGAAAAACGCAATGGCAGCGCCGGGAGTATATGTTCCCCCATCAACTGCGGTCAATTCATGGATTTTTCCCGGGTGCGTGCCGGCAAAACCCCGACCAGTAAAAGCAGAACCGGGTCAAAAAGGCTTCCCTGGCGCGCGCGCCCGCTGCTGGAAGGCTCCTGTTTCCATCAACCGAGGATCATGATTCTCAAGCGTTGAAGGAAGCCGAGGCTCTTCCACCAGAGCAGGCCGTTCTCCAGAAGCTGGGTGCCGGATTCGGTCAAGGCGAGCTTTCGGGCACCCAATTCGGTCGCCCCGGTATCGGCGATAAAGCCAGCATCCATCAGGTACTTGGCGATCACTGGCTGAACCTGCTGACCATCGAGCAACCAACGGCTGCCATAGCCATCATCGTCACCCTTCAACATCAGCATGGGCCGACGCTGCCGCAGGAGCCGAAGCACCACGAGCGTCTGCGCCCGATCGGGAATCAAGTGGGTTGGAGAGGCGTTCATCGAGCACTCTATTATGAACCTCTGGAGCGTTGCCATGCAGGGCCGAATCGACCTGTAGTGGCGGTAGCGACGTGCGCTATTGCACAAAGCGCCCTCCTGCACTCGGTATAATCGCCGCTCAATCACCAACCTCGCTTGCCCAGCGGGCGGCCAGCGGGGAAATCCCCTGACAGGAGCTTACATGGATATCAGAAACGAAGTGGTCGCCGTTCTTGACGAAGTCTTGAGCCTCAAGGGCCGGGCGAGTGAATTCGCGCTCGACACCCCCTTGCTCGGCGCAATTCCTGAACTTGATTCGATGGCGGTAGTCTCCTTGATTACCACACTCGAAGAACATTTCGGGTTTACGGTCGAAGACGACGAGATCGACGGATCGGTGTTCGCTTCGCTTGCGACGCTGATCGACTTCGTTGAAGGTAAACTGGCCGACTGAGCATTGACCCAGACCTTTGCCATCGGCTTCCTCTCGCCGGCGAGTATGGGCGGAAAGATCGGGATCGACATAGACGCTACGCATACCGGTCAAACACTGACGAAACGAGAGGAGCTGTTCGAATGAACACTGGAACAAGTCGCTCGTATGGAATTCGCCAGCACAGCCGTGGCAAGACCCGCCCTGGTTCGTCGCGCTGGTTCAGGCGTTATCGCTGGCTGATCATTGCCGGCTGGCTGATCATGATGGTGGCGGTCGGCTGGGTCCTCTTCTCCCGCTCCGACAGGATACCCCTGGCTGCAAGTCCCGGTGGGGTGACCGAACAGCCGGCGACACCTGCGTCCGCCACGATGCCGCCGGTAAAGCTACCCGCCGACGATGCTGCACATGAAATGCTGACCGAATGGTGGTACTACAGTGGCCACCTGCAGACCGACTCAGGCGAACGTTATTCGTTTCATATCGCCGCCTTCCTGCGCAAAGGGACGCTCACTCACACCGTATTCCACGGCTCACTACTCGACCATCAGACCGAGAAGCTCTATGCCGAACAGGCACGCACCGCAGGCAACCCATCGGATGGACGCCGCGACGGATTTGCTTTCAAGTTCGGCAGCTGGCAATTGCAGGGCGAGGGCGCGCAACATGCAGCGAAGATGGCCGGCAAGGATTTTGCGCTCGATCTGCAGCTCAATGACAGCCGCCAACCGCTCCTGCACCAGGCACCGGGTACGCCGATCGCCGGCCTGCTGGATTTCGGTGTCGCCGGCAAGAGTTATTACACTTCGCGCCCACGCATGGCTGCGCAGGGAGTTCTGACCATTGGCGGCACTGCCAGGAAGGTGCATGGCGAAGTCTGGTTCGATCATCAGTGGGGTGACTTTGAAGCGGCAAAGCTGCGCTGGAACTGGTTTGCGCTGCAACTGACGGATGGTGCGGACCTGATGATCTTCGAACTTTTCGATCGCCAGGGCGAGCCAGTACTGCGCATGGGAACCTATAGCAAGGACGGCGAGGTCAGCGCACTCGGCGCATCCGACTTCGAGGCAAGCTCCCGCGGCACCTGGAAAAGCCCTTCTTCAGGAGGAGTGCTCTATCCGGTCCACTGGACGATCGCGGTACCCGCCAGGGGCCTCAAGCTGAAAGTCGACCCGGTGATCCGGGCCAGTGAGTTCGACGCCCGGACAACGACGCTGAACGTCTATTGGGAAGGTGCGGTCAAGTTGAGTGGCTCGCATCGCGGCGTCGGTTTCATGGAACTGAGCGGCTACCATCCGTCACTCCAGCAAGCGGCGACCAGCCAGTAAGCAGGCAGATGCGTGCTGGCTGCCCGGAAGACGTGTCCCGCGTTTTGCTTGCCGAGGTCCAGGCGCTAAGATGACGGGATTGCGCCTGAGAGGCGCTCCCGGATAGACCATGAACCTCCTGAAGACCCTCGCCACCGTCAGCAGCATGACCTTGCTGTCGCGGATACTCGGCTTTGTCCGCGATTTCGTGATCGCCCGCGCTTTCGGTGCCGGGGCGTTGACCGACGCGTTCTTTGTCGCCTTCAAACTCCCCAACCTGTTGCGCCGCCTGTTTGCCGAAGGCGCTTTTTCGCAGGCCTTCGTTCCGGTCCTGGGTCAATACCGGAACCAGCGTTCAGGCGAGGAGACCCGGCAGTTGGTGGACCGTGTCGCGAGTCTGCTGTTTCTTGTCGTACTGGCGGTAACCCTGCTCGGCATGGCGGGCGCACCGGTGCTCGTGTACCTTTCGGCCCCGGGTTTTACGGATGACCCCGAAAAGTTTGCCCTGACCGTCAAACTGACGCGCATCACTTTCCCCTACATCCTTTTCATGTCGCTGGTCGCGCTGGCCGGTGGCATTCTCAATACCTGGAGCCGCTTCGCCGTACCCGCATTCACGCCGGTGCTGCTCAACGTTTCGTTCATTCTGATGGCGCTCCTTGCCATCCCCTACTTCGACCCGCCGGTCATGGCACTCGGCTGGGCCGTCTTTCTTGGCGGTGCCCTGCAGCTCGCTTTCCAGATCCCCAGCCTGCAGCGTCTTGGCATGCTGCCAAGATTCTCGATCAATCTGCACGACGAGGGGGTCAGGCGCATCTTTCGCCTGATGGCGCCAGCCGTGCTTGGCGTTTCCGTGGCGCAGGTCAGCCTGCTGCTGAACACCGTTTTTGCTTCTTTCCTGAGTACCGGCAGCGTCTCCTGGCTCTATTACGCCGATCGCCTGATGGAGTTTCCGGCCGGCATGCTCGGCGCCGCACTCGGCACCATCCTGCTTCCCTCGCTGGCCAAGTGCCATGCTGCTGAGCAACACGATGAATATTCCCGATTGCTCGACTGGGGCTTGCGGCTGACCTTTCTGCTGGCGGCGCCAGCGGCTCTGGCACTCGGCATGCTCGCCGTGCCGCTGATTACCACGCTGTTCCATCATGGCGCTTTCACCGCCAACGACGTGCTCAGGACGCGTGACGCATTGGTCGCCTACAGTGTCGGGCTGCTCGGCCTGATTCTGGTCAAAGTGCTGGCGCCCGGCTTTTACGCCCGCCAGAATATCCGTACTCCGGTCAGGATCGCACTGCTGACCCTTTTCGTTACGCAAGTGCTGAACCTGCTCCTGATCGGCTGGCTGCAACATGCCGGCCTGGCCCTTGCGATCGGGCTGGCTGCCAGCCTCAACGCCACGCTGCTCTACCGCGGTCTTCGCCAGCGAGGCATTTATACCCCGCAGCCTGGCTGGCTGCTATTCTACGGCAGGCTCGCTTTCGCCATGCTGAGCATGGGCGCTGCGCTGTGGTTTGTGATCGGCCCAACGGTCGATTGGCTCAACTGGCGCCTCGGAGAACGATTGCTGCGTCTTTCCGTGGCGGTCGGCTTCGGTGCAGGCGTCTATTTCGCTACACTATGGGTCGCAGGTTTTCGCCTGCGCGACTTCAAACGCAGTGCGGCCGAGTAATCAATCAGGAGGAGATTTACGATGATATTGATCAGCAGCAGCTTCAGTGACGGGCAACCGATCCCCGGTGAGTTTGCATTCTGTATTCCCGACCCCGAACACCATGTTTGCCTGGGCAGCAATCGCAACCCGCATCTGGCATGGCGCAGTGCGCCGGCGGGAACCCGCTCGTTCGCCCTGATCTGCCACGACCCGGATGTGCCGAGTCAGGGCGATGACGTCAATCAGGAAGACCGCACGGTTCCGGCATCGCTGGCGCGGGTGGACTTCTTTCACTGGGTGCTGCTTGATTTGCCGGCCACACTCGGCGAGATCAGGGCAGGCGAATTTTCCAATGATGTCACGCCACGTGGCAAACCTGGTCCGCACGCTCCGCATGACGCACGCCAGGGAATCAATGACTATACCCACTGGTTCGCCGGCGACAATGACATGCGTGGCGACTACTACGGCTACGATGGTCCCTGCCCGCCCTGGAACGACGAGATTGTCCACCGTTACGTATTTACCGTTTTCGCACTGGATGTCGCCAGACTGGACATCGATGGCAAGCTGACCGGCCAGAAACTGCGTGCGGCAATGCAGGGACACATTCTTGCCGAAGCGAGTCTGACCGGTACCTATACCCTCAATCCATTGCTCATTACCGAATCTTAATGTGAAAGTCGCGTCAGCGACTCACGAATCTCCCCTCCCCACTTGTGGGGGAGGGGTCGGGGGAGAGGGAAACGGTCATGACTTTCATGATCCGGGGTGCCTTGCAAAGTCATGACCGTTAGCTCAGGAAGCCGCACGGTTTTCTTGCAGTTGGAAACGAAAAGGGCCGCAAAGCGGCCTTTTTCGTTGATCAGGACAGAGAGCGTATGCAAATTACTGCACGCTGACCTCAACACGACGCGCCTCGGCGGGGTCTCCGGTGCCGGTGGTCACCATGGGCTTCCTGAGTTCGATGCGCTCCTCGGCGATACCGACGTTCTTCAGGGCATCACGTACGGCGATCGCACGTTTCTTGGCGACCTCCTCGTTGGCCGCCTGGCTGCCACTCGTGTCATGAAATCCAGAGATGGCGAGCTTCGCAGCCGGATGGTCCTTGGCATAAGCAACGACGACTTCGAGGGTCTTGCCGGCATCGGCCGGGATTTCCGCTGCCCCCACCGCGAAGTACAACTTGGCTGCCGCCGGTACCGCTATCGTAGCCGTGGCGGCGGGCTTGGCCACCACCGTGGCCGGCGGTACCATCAAGGGAACGATCATCAGGGCAACGATGTTGATGATCTTGATCAGCGGGTTGACCGCCGGACCCGCCGTGTCCTTGTAGGGATCGCCGACGGTGTCGCCGGTCACCGACGCTTTGTGGGCATCGGAGCCTTTGCCCCCAAAATGGCCGTCCTCGATGTACTTCTTGGCGTTATCCCAGGCGCCACCACCGGTGGTCATCGAGATGGCCACGAACAGGCCGGTGATGATTGTCCCCATCAACAGCCCGCCGAGCGCTTTCGGGCCAAGCAGCAGTCCAACCAGCACCGGCACCAGCACTGGCAGCAGCGAAGGAATGATCATTTCCCGAATCGCCGCGACAGTCAGCATGCCGACGGCGCGCGAGTAGTCGGGTTTCGCCTTGCCTTCCATGATGCCCTTGATTTCCTTGAACTGCCTGCGCACTTCGATGACCACTGCCCCGGCCGCACGGCCCACCGCCTCCATCGCCATGGCGGCAAAGAGGTAGGGAATCAGACCGCCAAGAAAGAGGCCGATGATCACCTCGTGATCAGACAGGTCGAAGCGCAGGCCCCCCCAGTTGATTTCCAGGGCATGCGTGTAGTCGGCGAAGAGCACCAGCGCAGCCAGACCCGCCGAACCGATGGCATAGCCTTTGGTGACGGCCTTGGTGGTATTGCCGACCGCGTCGAGCGGGTCGGTCACGTCACGCACCGACTTCGGCAGACCGGACATTTCGGCGATACCGCCGGCGTTGTCGGTGATCGGACCATAGGCATCCAGCGCGACGATGATGCCGGTCATTGACAGCATCGAGGTGGCCGCAATGGCGATGCCATACAGGCCGGCCAGCGCATGGGTGATGTAGATCGCTGCACAGACGCAGATCACCGGCAAGGCACAGGCTTTCATCGAAACTGCGAGGCCGGCGATGATGTTGGTGCCATGGCCGGTGGTCGAAGCTTCGGCGACGCGCTTGACCGGCGAGAAATCGGTACCGGTGTAGTACTCGGTGATCCAGACCAGTAATCCGGTCAGCACCAGGCCGATCGCCGCAGCCCAGAAGATATTCATCGAACTGATCAGGCTGCCATTGGCGAGGGTGATGCCATTACCGAGCAGCATGGTGGTGATCGGATAAAAGGCAATCAAGGCCAGTATGCCGGCCACCGCCAGACCGCGATAGAGGGCGTTCATGATCTTGCCGCCATCGCTCGCCTTGACGAAGAAACAGCCGATGATCGAAGCGATGATCGACACGCCACCAAGCACCAGCGGGTAGACGATCAGGTTGTCGGTGGCACCGACGACACCCTTGAGCATCATCGCGCTGAGCACCATCGTCGCCACCACGGTCACCGCGTAGGTCTCGAACAGGTCGGCGGCCATCCCGGCGCAATCGCCGACGTTGTCGCCGACGTTGTCGGCGATGACGGCCGGGTTGCGTGGATCATCCTCCGGGATACCGGCTTCGACCTTGCCGACCAGGTCGGCGCCAACGTCCGCACCCTTGGTGAAGATACCCCCGCCCAGCCGAGCGAAGATCGAGATCAGCGATCCGCCGAAGGCCAGGCCAACCAGTGGTTCCACCGAGTGCTGGAAGTCAGCGCCAGTACTCTTGAGAAAGGCGTAGTAGCCGGCCACGCCGAGGAGGCCGAGACCGACGACCAGCATGCCGGTGATCGCGCCCCCCTTGAAAGCGACGCTGAGCGCCGCGGAAATGCCACTGCGCGCGGCTTCGGCAGTACGCACATTGGCGCGCACCGAAACGTTCATCCCGATGAAGCCGGTGGCCCCCGAAAGCACCGCACCGATCAGAAAGCCGATGGCCATCAGCTTGCCGAGTGCAAACCAGATCAGCACGAAGAGCACGGCACCGACCAGACCAATCGTCGTGTACTGCTTGGCCAGGTAGGCAGAAGCACCTTCCTGGATGGCTTTGGCGATCTCCTGCATGCGTGGGTTACCGGCTGGCAACGAAAGAATCCATTTCGTCATTGCCGCGCCATAAAGCACTGCGATGACTGCGCACACCAGCGCGAACATCAAACCTGACGACATAAGCAACCTCCCTCTTTAAAGTGACCCGGACCCCCCGGAAAATTCCCGGGAGTCGGATTTACCCCAGTGCTACACGAAACGAACAACGTTCAAATTCTGAAGATGTTTCCTGCGCCGCAGTCCCAGTCTTATTGATGGCGGTCATTGCAAGGCCTCGAAGGCCGCCTTCATGATCTCCTCGACGCTCCCGACCCCGGCGATTCTGCGACACTTCGGTGCCCTTGGATCACCCGTTGCCGCCCAGGCGCGGTAGTATTCCAGCAGCGGCTCGGTCTGCGAATGATAGACCTGCAGCCGCTTCCTGACCGTTTCTTCCTGATCATCGTCGCGCTGAATGAGGTCCTCGCCGGTGACATCGTCTTTTCCGGCCAGCTTCGGCGGATTGAAGCGGAGGTGGTACGTGCGGCCGGAACCCGGATGCACGCGCCGACCGCTCATCCGCTCGATGATCTCCTCGTCGGCCACGTCGATTTCGAGCACGTAGTCGAGGGCCACACCGGCGACCTTCATCGCCTCGGCCTGCGGCAAGGTGCGCGGGAAACCATCAAACAGATAACCGCTCCGGCAGTCGTCCTGCTGCAGGCGATCCGTGACCAGGCCGATGATGATCTCGTCCGAGACCAGGCCACCCGCATCCATGACCTTCTTCGCCTCGACGCCGAGGGGCGTGCCGGCTTTCACTGCCGCACGCAGCATGTCCCCGGTGGAGATTTGCGGGATGCCGAATTTTTCACGAATGAACTGGGCTTGAGTGCCTTTGCCAGCGCCTGGAGCACCGAGCAGAATGAGTTTCATGGTTCGCCCTAAGAGAACATCAAATCAAGCGGTTTATCCAAAACTTCATGTACTTGCACTCCAGCTACCGAACTGTGGCAGAACGCTGTCGTGATCAACAGGCCGAAACTTACCCTCAAATGCGCGTACGGTCAAACGTTTTTGAACCATTCCTGCACGCGCTGTGCATCTTCCGGGGTATCCACGCCTGCGCTCGGCAGATCATCAACAATCGCCACGCTGATGCGCAGACCGTGCCACAGGGCGCGCAACTGCTCGAGCGCTTCAAGGTTTTCCAGCGGCGACGGGGCCAGCCCAGTATAGGTACGCAGGAAATGCGCGCGATAGGCGTACAGGCCAATGTGCCGGTAGGCAAGCATCCCGATCGGCAAGGTCTCACCGCCAGCTTCGCGAGAGAAGTGATCGCGCGCATAGGGAATCGGCGCTCGCGAAAAATACAGGGCGTCGCCACTGGCCGCCAGGACCACCTTGACAATATTCGGGTTGAAAAAATCAGCCGCTTCCGACAGCGGATGTGCCAATGTGGCGATCTCGGCACCACTTCCCACCAGTCGAGCGGCTGCATGGACCATCCAGGCCGGATCAATCAAAGGCTCGTCGCCCTGTACATTGACCACGATCGTATCGTCCAGCCAGCCCGACAGCTCGACCACCTCGGCCAGACGGTCGGTGCCGCTGGCGTGCTCCGATCGAGTCAGCAGGGCGCGCAGGCCGTGCCGCTCGACAGCCGCCAGCACCTCCGCGTGGTCGGTCGCCACGACCACTTCCTCGGCACCCGATAGCAGCGCACGCTCGGCCACCCGTACGACCATCGGCTTGCCACCGAGGTCGAGCAGAGGCTTGGCCGGCAAACGGGTCGAGGCATAGCGCGCGGGAATGACGACCTTGAAGCGCATCACTCCCTCCTCCTTCCTGCGGCCAGCATTCTGCCGCGGTCAGAGTTCGTCGATCGAGAACTGGCGGGCTTCTTCTTCGAGCATGATCGGGATCCCGTCGCGAATCGGAAAAGCCAGCCTGCAGGGTTTGCACAGCAGTTCCGATTGCGCCTTGCGGTATTCGAGATTGGCCTTGCAGATCGGGCAGACGAGAATGTCAAGCAGACGCGCGTCCATGCAGTTTCTCCAGAATGGTCTCGAACAGGGTCGCCTGGCCGGGCGGGGAACAACCGATGACCGCCTCGACCGGCAGCATCCAGGCCTCGCCGATGGCCAGCGTTGCGCATTTTACCGCATCTTTCTCGGTCATCAGCAGTACGCCGTCCCTGGCAAAGGCCAGGTCGCCGGCCTGATAGGAATGGTGATCGGGAAAGGGATGCGCTGCAAACTCGAGCCCGAGAGCTTGCAACTGCCGGAAAAAGCGGTGTGGATCGCCGATCCCGGCAATCGCATACAGCTTGCGGCCCTGCAGGTCGGCCACAGCGCAGCGGCGCTGTTCTCCGCTCACGGCAACGAAATGTCGGCCGACCAAGCGCATGTCGAATTGCGGTGAGTGCCGGGCCGTGTCCACCACCCGGGTCTCCGGTGGGCCATTCCACACCACGGCGTCCACCCCCGCCAGACGCCGTAAGGATTCCCGCAGGGGGCCGGCCGGCAGCAGCCGGCCGTTGCCGGTGCCGCGTCCGTCAAAGATCACCAGTTCGATCGAGCGTTGCAGGCGGTAGTGCTGCAGGCCGTCGTCGGAGACGATCACGTCGCATTCGGGGTGCGCTGCCAGCAAGGCCTGCCCGGCGGCAGGCCGGTCACGGCCGATGAAGACCGGAACGCCGCTGCGTCTGGCCAGCAACAAGGGTTCATCACCGACCAGAGAAGACGGCGAGGAGGCGTCCACCGGTCGCACCTGCCCGTCACTGCTGCCGTAGCCGCGACTGATGATCCCCGGTCGCCAGCCCTGCTCGCACAAGCGGTTCACCAACCATAACACTAAAGGGGTCTTGCCACTGCCGCCAACAGTCAGGTTGCCGACCACCACCACCGGCACCGGCAAGCGGTGCGAGTGCAGCAGCGCGGCGCGGTACAGCCAGCGCCGCAGTACGACCAGTCCGCCGAACAGCCAGGAAAACGGCAGCAAGGGCCAGAGTGCCGGCGCCAGACGGTGCTGATACCAGCGGCCGATCAGGCGCTGCACCATACTGGCACGAGCCATCATAGATATCAGTGCGGTGATTGGGTCGCGAAGGAAATCCGCGGATAGCCGGCCGTTTGCGCCGCCTGCATGATATCGACGACACTCTGATAGTTGGCCTTGGCATCGGCATTGATCACGATCACCGGTTCCTTGGTGTCGCCGGCTACCCGCCGCAAGGCTTCGCTGATCGCCTGTACGCTGACCGTGGTCAGCGGTACCTTGTTAACCAACACCTGGCCTGCCGCCGTCAACCCAACGCTGATTTCGTTGGGCGTCTCGGTCTGCTTGCTGGCGTCGGCAGTCGGCAGGTTGATCTCCAGACCGGAAAACTTGGCGTAGGTGGTCGTCAGCATCAGAAAGATGATGATCACCAACAGCACGTCGATCAGCGGGATCAGGTTGATTTCGGGAACGTCACTGGCGCGACCGCGGCGAAAGTTCATGACCCGTTCCTCTCAGGAACTGCGCTGGCCGTGCAGAACCTCGACCAGACGTACCGCCTGTTGCTGCATCTCGACCACGAAACTATCCACCAAGGCCCGAAAATGCCGCCAGAAGATCATGCTCGGAATCGCGATCAGCAGCCCGAAACCGGTATTGTACAGCGCCACCGAAATGCCGTGCGCGAGCTGTATGGGGTTGCTGCCACTCGGAGCTTGCGACCCGAAAATCTCGATCATGCCAACCACAGTACCGAACAGGCCCATCAGGGGGCTGATCGACGCAATTGTACCCAGCGTCGTCAAATAACGTTCGAGATTGTGCGACACGACGCCGCCGGCTTCCTCGATCGCTTCCTTCATGATCTCGCGCGAACTGCCAACATTTCGCAAACCGGCACCGAGGACGCGACCGAGCGGCGAGTGGGCTTCAAGATCACCGACCATGGCGGCGGTCACCCCATTCTGCCGGTACTCGGCGACGACCCTCTGCAGCAGGCCGGGGGGGACGACTTTACTGCGTCGCAGTGCCACCAGACGCTCGAGAATCAGTGCGACGGCAATGATCGACGCCAGAAGCAAGGGCCAGATTGGCCAACCAGCGGCCTGAACGATGGAAAACACGTTTTCCTCCGGGAGATTTTCACAAATGGGCACTTTAGCCTGCACCGGCGTTTGCAGCAAGCCCCGAAGTTTTTCATCCCCTGCATCGCGAATCGTTCTCTCTCCACAGAATCTGTGGATAAGCATGCCGGTAGTCTGTTGGTGAAACAGCCAAGTGCTTATCACGGAAGGAGTTTTCTGCCTGCCGGGAAAGCGGGCAGTGAGCAGGCGGGTGACGATCGCTCCGCATCGGCCAACAGCGGCGGATGCCATGCCTGCAACGCTGGCTGCGCAAGGCGACAACTGCCCTGTAGAATTCCTGCATGTCAGACCTTCTCGTCAGCACCGCCGACCTGGCCACGCCGATGCCGGTGCTCCCGGTGGCCGTCCTCAATCGCCTTGCCCGCGAGCGGCTCGAAGCGGTCTTTCCCCTCTGCTGGGTGGCTGGAGAGGTGTCCAATCTCAGCCAGGCATCTTCCGGGCATGTTTACTTCTCGCTCAAGGACAGCGTCGCGCAGGTCCGTTGTGTCATGTTCCGCAGCCGTGCGCAACTGCTTGGTTGGCGACTGGAGAACGGCCAGCACATCGAGGCACGCGTGCTGGTGACACTCTACGAGGCCCGCGGCGATTTCCAGCTCAACGTCGAAGCGGCTCGTCGCGCCGGTGTCGGCAACCTCCACGAACAATTCCTGCGCCTCAAGGACAAACTGGCGCGCGAAGGCCTGTTCGACAGCGCCGTCAAGCGCCCCCTGCCGGCCTTTCCACGCTGCATCGGCATCGTCACCTCACTGCAGGCGGCGGCGCTACGCGATGTCCTGAGCACACTCAAACGCCGCGCCGGCCAGGTCGGCATCGTCATTTATCCGACGCCGGTACAGGGTGACGGCGCGGCCGTCCAGATTGCCGCAGCCATACGCTGCGCTGGCGAGCGTCGGGAATGCGAGGTGCTGATCGTTTGTCGAGGGGGGGGCAGTATCGAAGACCTCTGGGCTTTCAACGACGAGGCCGTGGCACGGGCAGTGCGTGCCTGTCCTCTGCCGGTGATCAGCGGGATCGGTCATGAAACAGACTTCACCATTGCCGATTTTGCTGCCGATCAACGTGCGCCAACCCCCACCGCTGCCGCCGAGTTGGCGGCACCCGAACAGGTCGCGCTGCTCGCCCGCCTCGCCGCCTGTCGACTTGCCCTGCGCCGCCAGATTGATCAGCATCTCAACCAGCGGGGCCAACACCTGGACTGGCTCGCGCACCGACTGCAGCGCCCGTCGCAGTACCTGGCCCGCCACCGGGACAATCTGCAGCAGTTGCAGCGCCGCCTCGGCACCGGCCTGCTGCAGGCCAGCACGCAGGCACGAGGAACGCTGGCCAGCGTTACCCGTCGCCTGCTTTTGAGCCGCCCCGATCTGGCGCGCCCAGCCGGCCACCTCGAAGCGCTGGCAACGCGGATGCGCAGCGCCTGGCAGGTGACCGCGCAGGGCAGCTGCGCCGACCTTGCCCGTCTGGCAGCCGGTCTGGCGCACCTCAATCCGGCGGCGGTCCTCACTCGTGGCTACTGCATTGTCACCAACGCACAGGGACAGATCGTTCGCGCGAGCAAAATCCTGGAACCTGGGCAACAGATCGCTGTCTTCTTCCACCAAGGACGCGTCGAGGCGGCGGTACTGACGGTTTCCGAAGACGATGGCATTGCTCTCGCAGCACCCGCCATTGCCAGCGCCGCAAGCCCCGAATAGAATCCGGCAGCCAAGCGAAGGTCATGGCCATGCCAGACACCCCCGGAGTTTGCACGTCGTCCTTATTTCGCCCCATAACGAGCCTTACGGAGAACATCCATGGAACATCAGTTGCCGCCACTCCCCTTTGCCATCGACGCCCTTGCTCCGCACATGTCGCAGGAAACCCTGGAATACCACTATGGCAAGCACCACCAGGCCTACGTGACCAACCTCAACAACCTCATCAAGGGGAGTGAATACGAGGCACTCGACCTCGAAGCGATCGTCAGGAAGGCACCGGCAGGCGGAATTTACAATAACTCGGCGCAGGTCTGGAACCACACCTTTTTCTGGAATTGTCTGACACCCAATGGCGGCGGCGCACCGACGGGCGCCCTGGCCGCAGCCATTGACGCCAAATGGGGTTCCTTTGCCGATTTCACAAAGGCCTTTCAGGCTTCTGCCGTCGGCAACTTCGGATCGGGCTGGACCTGGCTGGTCAGGAAAGCCGACGGCTCGGTGGACATCGTCAACATGGGCGCTGCCGGCACGCCGCTGACTACCGGCGACCAGGCCCTGCTGTGTGTCGACGTCTGGGAGCATGCCTACTACATCGACTATCGCAACCTGCGTCCGAAGTTCGTCGAAACCTTTCTCGGCAGCCTTGCCAACTGGCGCTTCGCCGAGCAGAACTTCGCCGGCTAGTCACCACCATGGTATCGCGGTCGTCGTCTTGACACCGGCGCCGCGCTACCGCGTTGGAGAAGCCAGGGCTCAACAGGAAGAGGAAGACGCCCCGAAGGGGACACCTGTTTTTCTGCGGGCGTCAGTCAAGCCATCGCTTCAAGCTGTTTTCTCACACACGCTTGCGACCGGTGATCATTGCGCGCACCAGATTTTCGCGGTGCAAGAGACTTTCCCAAACGACGCCGATCAGGTGGCCGGCGATCAGCAGCAGCGTACCGTTGGTGGCCACTTCATGGGCTTCCTTGAGGGTGTCGATCAGGATGTCGCTGCTCCCGGTGAACCATCCCGCCAGCGGTCCCAGCCCCTTGTCGGCGCCGTACAGCGCCAGGCCGGTGACAATGGTCGCCGTCAAGGCCAGCAGCATGGCAACAATCATCGCACCACCCGCGGGGTTGTGTCCGAGGTGGCGTGGAGCGTTCAGCGTCAGCACCCCGTAAAGATAAGCGAGGATTTCACTGGGGCGATAGACAAAGTCGCTGAAACGGGCATAGCGCGGGCCGACGAAGCCCCAAAGCAGGCGAAACAGCAACAACCCGGCAAGCACATAGCCCGCCCAGACATGCACGACCTGCAGCAACTCGCCGTCCAACCGGTCCTGGAGACCTTCGAACAACTCGCCCTCCGAAAAATAAGCCGTACAGAAACTGAGCAGCAGTATCCAGTGGAACAGGCGAAGGAGCGGGTCCCAGACAGGAATTTCAATCGAATCGCTTGGAATGCTCATGATATGGTGTGGACGGTTTCTGACAGCGCCGCCCTGTCGACAGCAAGAAAGCGCGTGTGTGGATCACGGTAACTGACGAGGAGCGGCTGCTTACTTGCCCTCTTCGGAAACCAGAGCGCCGGTTTTGATTTCGTAGTGGACTTCCCACTTTTTCCCGTCGTTGCCATTGATCTTGACTTCCCAGGTCTTCTTGCCCTTCTTGGTGTCTTCAT
>NZ_JDSS02000022.1:0-301 GCF_000584955.1 Candidatus Accumulibacter vicinus | reverse complement strand
AAATGCTGCCAGCAAAGCTGGTGGCGATGGCCGCCAGCAGGGCAGCGGCGGTAAATGCGCTAGGCTTGTTCATCTGATTGGTCTTTCATGGAGAATGGAGATTGGCGAGAAAGGAACTTCGGCCTGCGACCCCGGTGCTTTGACCGGAACTGCAAACACGGACGCCATTCTATGGCGACATCCTTAACGCAATCTTAGCGTGACAGAGAGGACGTTGAAGATGAACGCGCCCCTGGCCTGCCAAGGCCATGAGGAAAACGCGATGTGCAACTTTTTGACGAGTCGCCATGACTACTGAGTT
>NZ_JDSS02000021.1:306166-306437 GCF_000584955.1 Candidatus Accumulibacter vicinus | reverse complement strand
CCCTGGCTCGGCTTCGCCGGCTCCGCCGGCAACTGCCTTCCCACCTGCCAAGCCGGCTCCGCCGCCTTCCCAGGACCTAGGGCGAGCCGGAACCCGATGAAGCTGCTGAGCCCGCCCGGCTCGTCCCCGTAGCGGTAGGCAGAACGCACGAACCTGCCGTTGCCGTTCCACGAGCCGCCGCGCAACACGCGGGCGTCGCCCGACGCCGCGCCGCGCGGGTCCACCTGCGGCGTCGTCGGGTAGTCTCCGTACCAGTCGGCACACCACTCCA
>NZ_JDSS02000021.1:303921-306156 GCF_000584955.1 Candidatus Accumulibacter vicinus | reverse complement strand
GCCGGCACCCGCTCCGCGGGCGCCGGCACTCAATTCGGCGGCTCCGCCGCCGAATTCCCCTGGCTTGGCTTCGCCGGCTTCCCAGGACCTAGGGCGAACCGGAACCCGATGTTGTTGAGGCGCCCGCCTGGCTCGATCCTGCTGCGGCAGGCAGAACGCACGTCCCTGCCGTAGGAGTGCCACGAGCCGCCGCGCAACACGCGGGCGCCGCCCGACGCCGCACCGCGCGGGTCCACCTGCTGTGTCGTCGGGTAGTCCCCGTACCAGTCGGCACACCACTCCCAGACGTTGCCATGCATCTCGTACAGACCCCACGGATTGGCCGGCAAGGAGCCCACCGGCACGGTCTTCTCACGATACACGCCCTTCGCGCCACCGGCATACGGATGATTCCCGTCGTAGTTGACCTGCTCGGGAGTGATGTTCTCGCCAAACGAAAACGGCGTCGTCGTTCCCGCACGGCACGCGTATTCCCATTCGGCTTCGCTCGGCAAGCGCGCTTCGAGACCGGGCAGCCGCCGATTCAGCTCGCCCAGGAATCCCTGAACGTCGTCCCAGCTCACCTGCTCGACCGGCTGCCCGGGCTGGTCTGTAAACGCGCTTGGGTTCCTGCCCGTCACCGCCTCCCACAGCGCCTGCGTGCACGCCGTGTCGGCCAGCCAGTAACCTTCGCTCAGCGTCACTTCGTGCTGCACTTCATTGCCGTACCGCTCGGGCTCGTCTTCCGGCGAACCCATCCGGAAACTCCCGGGGGCAATCCAGCGGAAGCGCTGCTGCGCTTCGACCAGTTCGAGCGTCATCCAGAGGCCGTACTCGTCTTCACCCCAGGCGCTGGCCCAGCGCAGCGGGAAGCACTCGGGCAGGAAGATGGCGGCGCGGTCGTCAGCAAGAAAGGGGTTGGGCATCACGGGCATCCAGCGAAGCGCCACTTCGGCAGGCGTTCGGCCTCTTGCCTACCAGCCTGCCGAAGGGCATGGGCTTTTTGCCGCCGGTTACACGGCGGACAGGAAGGTCATCTGGTCCTGAGCCGGTCTCCTGGACTCCGGAGCTAGGGCGAGCCGGAACCCGATGTTGTTGTTGTGCCTGCCTGGCTCGTTCCTGTTGCGGCAGGCAGAACGCACGTTCCTGCCGTTGTTGTTCCACGAGCCGCCGCGCAACACGCGGGCGTCGCCTGCGATGGCCTCCCTTGCTACTGCACCTGCCGAGCAGCCGGACCAGAAGTGGATCGTGGATTGGGCCGCTCATTGCTCACTATAGCGCGAAGGGTGGAGTTCGAGGTGACGTTTTCGCCAACTCAGGCTGTCGCAGTGCAGCGTCGGCGCCAATACCGCGGCGTAAGCGCGCTGCAACGTCGCTTCGTCGATGATGCCTGCCAGCCAGGCGGCCTCCCAGCGCCGGCAGCCGTGCCGGTAACGCGCCTGCTTGCGCGGCGTGAGGCGCAGCGAACCGCGCAGCACGCGCGCGCCGCAATAGCTGACACCACGCTCGCTGCGGTTGATCTGAACGTTGGCTTTCAGCGTCAGGTGCCGTTCGCGTTGCAGCCATTCGCGCAGATCACCGACCACCTGCCTGACGCTCTGCCGGTCATCGCCCCAACAGATGATGTCGTCCATGTAACGCACCTGGGCGCGGACGAGCGGATGCGCAAGCAGAAAGCGGTCGGCGCCGTCAAGGTAATGGTTGGCGAAATGCTGCGAGGTCAGCGAGCCGATCGGCAGCCCGCGCCCGGGAGCCGCCGGGCATGAGGCGATGATTCGCCCGAGCAGGGCGAGAAAATCGGCACCCTTGAAACGCCTGGCGAGCAGCCGCACCAGAATCGCGTGGTCGATCGATGGGAAGTAGGTGAACAGCGCAAACTGCGGAACGCCCTCGTGCTCGGCGAGCGACCGGCGCAAACCGCGCAGATCGGCATAGACGGCAAAGTCGGCCTCGTTCAGCACTTCCCGGTAATCAATCCGCTTTCTTTCGGCAGCCGGGCGAGACGAGTCCTCGCCGTCGAGCGTTGCCACGCAGAACGTCCAGTACGAGTTGAGTCCCTGATCGACGAAACGCTTTTCCACGTCGGCAAGGCGATGCTGCGCACAGAACACGTTGAGTGCGTCCTGTCCCGGACCGGGATCGCGCACTTCGATGGTGAACACATGGAATCTCATGGGCGTTTGAAGAGCTCCTTCAATCGTTGAGTCAACGTGCGCGATGTGCGGTCGCGCACCCCGGAGCTGCCGCCCGTCCCGG
>NZ_JDSS02000021.1:303734-303896 GCF_000584955.1 Candidatus Accumulibacter vicinus | reverse complement strand
ACTGTCGCCACCGCCCTCTGGCGGCCGCCAGTCGAGGCGACAGCGCTGGCCGCACCAGAAAACCTCGACGTACAGGCCACGCGCGTCGCAGCCGATGGCGCTCGCCCAGACGGGCTTGACGAGCGGCGTGACGGCGAGATCGAGATGCTCGCTGTGCAGCGT
>NZ_JDSS02000021.1:303062-303326 GCF_000584955.1 Candidatus Accumulibacter vicinus | reverse complement strand
GCCGGCGGCGAAATAGCGCCGGCTCGCTATATCGGCGCGGTCGGCGCGGTCGGCGCTGCGCCTCAGGGTGACATAGGCGCCGCGATCGACCAGCGTCAGCTCGGCGCAAGGACTGCCGCCGGCGCCTCCCGACAGGTTGCCAGCGGCGTCGGCGGCTTCAAGCCACAGCTCGTCGCCGCGCTGGCGGAGCGTGCAGCGCAGGCGCGCTGCCGGCTCGTGCTCGTCGTGCAGGAAATAGCCGATGTCTTCCTCGCTGACGCCTTC
>NZ_JDSS02000021.1:301832-302684 GCF_000584955.1 Candidatus Accumulibacter vicinus | reverse complement strand
CCCGCGGCCAGCCGCTCGCGCTGCGCCAGCGCCCAGTGCGCGGCGAGCGCCGGGTTGGCGGCAAGCGCGGCATCGCTCTGGCGCGCGGCGTGCCGCTGCAGCCACTGACGCAGCGCGAGATCGTCGCGCCGGCGGGCGGTTTCGGCGATGTCGGCCTGCCAGCGCTCGGCGTCCGCGGCGAGTGCCGGTGGCACGGCTTCGGGAGCGAGATGCCGGCACGTCAGCACTTCGGCGCAGCGCACCGAAGCCGGCAGGCCAGCGTGTTGCGCGAGGATGTGCGCGACCGCCGCCTGGCGCAACCCGGGCGCCAGCGCGCGGAACTTCTGCTGGTATGCCGCGATCGCCGCCGGACTCGCGAACTGGCCGGCGTGCGCGCTGGTGACCAGGTCGGGATGCTGCCAGACCAGCGCCTCGACGAGCCCGTCGGCGTCGCTCGCCGGCAGCAGGTAGCGCAGCGCGCGCAGCAGGTTCGGTTCGATCACGACGGCCGGCGCGAGCAGCGTCAATAGCGTGTCGAGCGCGCGCTGCCGGCGCTCGTCGCCGGCCAGGTCGCTCGCCAGGGTGGGCGGCGAGCCCGCACCGGTCGACGAGGTGGATGACGGGCGCAGGCGGCTGTGACGGTCCCATTCGACGAGCGCCAGGCTGCCTGGCCGGCCGGCGCCCTGCGGACGCGTCGGCAGCGGGCAGAGGACCAGCGCCGGTACGCCGGCACTGCGCAGGCGATGGCCGAACTGCTGCCAGCCGTTCGCCGCCTCGGGCGCGTCGTCGAGCAGGCCGACGTCGCCGAGGATCAGCAGCGGCGTGTTCGGCGCCGGCAGCGGCCAGCACTCGGTCATGCTGGCACCCGGCTGG
>NZ_JDSS02000021.1:301208-301470 GCF_000584955.1 Candidatus Accumulibacter vicinus | reverse complement strand
GCGCGGCTGCCGGCCGGGGTCGCCGGCAAGAATGCGGCGGTCGATGCCGGCTTTGCCGTGACGCCTTTCGAGCGCCCGGCAGAGCGCGTTGAAGTCTTCGTGAAACGGCCGGGTGCGCCGGCTGTAGTCGCAGAGGAGGGCGATGCGCGGGCTCCAGCCGTGGCCCGGCAGCAGCGGGATCGCGCGCAGCACCTCGCCGCGCGTCAGCCGTTCGAGCAGCCGCGGCAGGGCGGGCTGGCGCGTCGCGAGGCGGCGGCCGAGG
>NZ_JDSS02000021.1:297743-301158 GCF_000584955.1 Candidatus Accumulibacter vicinus | reverse complement strand
CCAGCAGCGGCCGCTGCGCGGCGAGCGCCGAGCGCAGCGCCCACGCCGATTCCTCGTCGAAACGGTGCACCGACGCCGGCCACGAGCCGCGCGGCGGGAGGGGGAGGTCGGTGAGCGGGATTGCGGGGATCGTCGGGAGGGGGAGATTCATCGTTTTTTCGCCAGCAGGTCGGGGATGGTCAGGAATTCGCGGATGATGGCCATGAAATAGTATTCGTCACTGACCAGGAGCGCGGAGGCCTGACCATCACCATGGAAGAAGATCAGGCTGAGATCGGGAAGGATCGCCAGCAGCCGTTGATAGAAAGCGGACAGGGCCAGCGGCTTCGCCTGGTCAGCGGGCACCGCGATGTAATGGTGAAAGGTTGCTTGCTCGCGGCGGACACGCAAGGTCGCCTGGAGCTTGTGTCGGTCGGTGGACGACAACTGCGTTCGCGACTCTTCCGGAAAAACGCAGCTCCAGATCTCGAGCAGCAGATTCTCCAATGGGGCATCTTCGCTCCAGCCGCTTTCGTAGCGCGGCTGCTCGATCGCTCCTGCGCCGAGCACGTTGCTTTTTGCGACGCGCAGTTGCGGCGCCATTTCGCGATGGCGTGAGCTGACGATTTCGACCCCCAGCGGCGTGCTGACGGCGATTTCAAAGACCAGATTGCCCGCTGCCAGCGCCTGCTGCTGTTCGACGCCGGCCGACCGGACATCGACAGCGAGCAGAGTGAGCCAGGCGAGTACGGACTTCGCGGTGGTCCATGCGTCGACAAAGTCACTGGCTTGTGCGTCGAGCGACTTGAGGCAGGCGAGCGTCGCCGGGAAAAGCAGCGTGCTGATCGCCTGGTCCGGCGGCGGAGCGCAAAGGGCTTCGGCGAGGTCGCTCACGGAGGCTGCACCGGAATCGTGCAGCCTGCCTTGCAACACCTTGCTCAGGTGCGCGTTGTGCGCCAGGGTGTGGCGTACCTCGCCGATGATCCGGCGCCGGAAGTCATCATCGACGGGCGCGATGCGATCCAGCAACGCGGCGAAATCGGTGTCGCGATGCACGTCCTCGGTCAAGGTGTTCATATCGGCGAGGAGGGACGTCAACTGATCCATCAGCCGATGGAAGTCGGCGTAATCCTCGAGGCTCTTGCGCAGTTCGAGCGTGTGCTTGGGGTCTTCCAGTGCTTCGAGCGCTTCCTCGAGTTCCTTCTTCTCCTTGATCCAATGCGCGATCCAGGTGATCCGGTCCTTCGGTTTGTGCAAGCGCGTCCCGGACAGGACGATCGGGTGCACCCGCTTGCGAAAGTTCCGATGCTCGTAGATCCCGCGGAGTTCGTACATGCAGTACTCGGAGCGGAAGTAGGTGTCGCTGAGAACGAGCACGACATGCCCCGCGACAGCCAGCCGATCCATGAACTCGCGGATCGAGTTGCCGTAGCCGACGTGGGAAGTGTCGCGCACGAAGTCTATCCCGCGCGCCGTACACGCCGTCCCGAGTCGGTCGACGAGCCGGTGCTGCTCCTCGTCCTTCCACGCATACGAAACGTAAACGCTGACCATCGCAACCCTCCCCGGCAGGTTTGTGGACCGATCCGTTCGCGAAGACGGCGGCGCCGCGCTCACCCCGCCATGCCATTCGTCTCTTGCTCGCGTATCTGCTGCCCCTCGCTCATCTCAAAGAGCGTTCGTTCTGGACCTCCCGCAGGCAGCATGGGCCAGCCGACCCCTCCATGATAACCGCGTGAACCCGACAAGTCGCGTGTTTCACGACGCACCCCGGAGGTCGGCATGATCGCCGTCGCACCACCCAGCCGACTGGATCAATACAGATCTTCAAATATGAACAAACATGCATACAATCAGCGCATGCGCTACAGTTACGACCCGGAGAAACGAACCTCGAACCTGAAGAAGCATGGCTACGACTTCGAGGATGCGCCGCAGGTCATCGAGAGCGACCGCTTTGACTACCATGAGCAGCGATTCATTACCCTGGGCCTGTTGCGTGGGGATGTGGTGGTGATCGCCACCGCCGAGACGGATGAGAACATCCGGGTAATTTCGATGCGGAAGGCAGAGCGAAATGAGCACGAAATTTTCTACCGCAAGTGTTGACGAGGACGCCCCGATTACCCAGGCGGACATTGACGCCGGCAGGCTGATCCTGCGCCAGCGGGTCGAAGGCCGGGTGGTGCAGCCGAAGAAGCGCGTCACCCTGTACCTCGATGCCGCTCTGGTCGAGCGTTTCAAGGAAATGGCCGGCGAGCGGGGCTATCAGACGCTCATCAACGAGACGCTGAAAAGCTCGCTCCAGCAGTCCGACATGGAAGCGCTGATCCGGAAGGTGATCCGCGAGGAACTGGACGGGACGGCAGGACACATCGCATGAAAGCGCATGTTTAGCGTCAAGAAGTTCGTGCAATCCCCAGAGTCAGCGCCGTACCAACCAGAATGATGGCCCCGCCAAGCAGCATTGGCAGGGTCACGACTTCGCCGAGGAAGATTCCGCCCCAGCCAGCCGCAAACACCGGAATCAGGAAGGTTACCGTCGACGCCCGCTGTCCGCCGAGATGGGCAATCAGCCGGAAATACAGGATGTAGGCCAGCGCCGTCGAAAACGTCGCCAGCAGGATCAGCGCCAGCCAGGCGTATCCCGACGGGGTCGCTGTCGGCCAGAAGGCCAGGGTCAGCGGTGCCAGGGCGATGGCTGCACTGGTCTGACTGCCGGTGGCGATGGCCAGCGGCGCGACGCCGACCAGCGTTCGCTTGGCAAAGTGGCTGGAAAAACCGTAGGACAGGGTCGCGAGCAATCCGGCCATGATCGCCAGAGCGCTGCCGCCCTCCCGGAAAGAGACTTTCCCCCAGGTCAGCACCCCCATGCCGATGACGCCGAGCAGCAGGCCGATCCACTGCCTCGGCGTCAGGCGGTCACGCAGCCAGAGCATGCCGACGAGCGCGGCCCACAAGGGCACCGTGGCATTGATCAGGGCGGTGAATCCAGCGGTCAGGGAAAGCGACGCGTAGGCCAGGAGAACGAAAGGTAACGCCGAGTTGCAGATCCCGACCGTCGCCATCGGCAACGCATGGCGACGCAGCGAGGTCGCATCCGAGCCGGCCAGCCACAACGGCCACAAGCACAGCGCCGCAATCGCCACCCGCAGACCGATCAGGGCAATCGGACCGAACTCCGGTGCGCCGACGCGCATGAACAGAAACGAAGCGCCCCAGAGCATGGCGAGCAGGACGAAATCGCCGAGGTCACGGGTTTTCAGGGTTGCCTCCCCGCGCTGGCCGCGCCGACGCGCAAGGGGCGGCGGGTCAGCGGCGCGATCAAGCGGCACTCCCTTCGAGTCGCAACAGCAACGCCTTGTTGTGCAGCCCGCCGGCGTAACCCGTCAAGGCGCCGTTCGCGGCGATCACGCGGTGACACGGCACGACGATG
>NZ_JDSS02000021.1:291006-297381 GCF_000584955.1 Candidatus Accumulibacter vicinus | reverse complement strand
CGTTGGCGGCAGCGACCGCGCGAACCGCCGCCGGTCTGCCGATCGCTGCCGCCTGCTGGCCATAGCTGCGCGTCTGTCCGTAAGGGATCCGGGTCAGCGCGAGCCATGCCGCTTGCTGGAAGTCGCTTCCCACGGGCGCCAGCCTGATCTCGAACCTTCGTCGCTGACCGGCGAAGTATTCGGTCAGTTCCTGCCGCAACTGCAGGAACACCGGCAGTTGCGGCGAATCGAGCCAGGGCTCGGCGGGCGCGGGCGGATGCTTGCCGCCAAGGATATGCAGGGCAATGATCGCGTCGTTGGCGGCCAGGGCCAGCAGGCGGCCGACCGGCGAGTCGAAATGCGTCGAATGAGTCGTCATGCGGTTTTCTCCTGAGCGTTCCACAGGTGCATCAGCGCATAGCTGCGCCAGGGTCGCCACGGCTCGGCGATCGCTTCGGCTGCGCGCCAGCCGCGGGCGGTGTTCGGCAGGCCGAGCGCCTTGAGCAATCCGACATCGTGCGGCGGCCACGCATCCGGCCAGGACAGCGCCCGCATCGCGATGTAGTGTGCCGTCCACGGGCCGATGCCCTTGATCGACTGCAGGGCGGCGCAGCTCGACTCGAGGTTCGCGTCGGGCGACAGGTCGAGTTCGCCGGCGACCATTTTTTGCGCCAGGGCAATCAGCGCATGCGCACGTGCGGCAACGATGCCCAGGCGGATGAGTTCGGCCGGCCTCAGGGTCGCCACCCGACTGGCCGTGGGAAAGGCCACATTGAGGTCGGTGAAGGGGGGCGTGACCTCGAATTCGATCGGCTCGGCGAAAGCGGCAACGAAGCGCGTCGCCAGCGTGCGTGCCGCGGCGACCGTGATCTGCTGCCCGAGGACGGCGCGCACCGCGAGCTCGAAGCCATCGAAGGCTCCGGGCAGGCGCAGGCCGCGCGATCCCTGCGCGAGCTGGCCGAGCGCCGCGCCGATTTCCCAGGGGTCGGCGTGCACATCGAAAACGCGTTTGACCTGGCTCAGCACACCTGCGATCACCGGCGCAAAGGCCGGCGACAGCGTCACTTGCAGCGCATTCCTGTGCGCCTGGTCGGCCACTTGCAGCCAACCGCAGATGGCCTCCTGCCCATCGCTGCGAACGTAACGCAGGATGCGTCGATAGCTGCCGTCGCTGACCGCCTCGATGCCCGCGATGGCACGCTGCTCAAGAAAGGCGAGCAGCGCCGGCCAGTCCAACGGGGCGCGATACGCCAGGCTGAAGGTGAAGCAGCGCGCGTTTTCGGCGACGGCTGCGCTCGCTCCGCCCGCCTCGGCCAGGGTGTGACGCAAGCGCGTCGGCGCAAATCCATAGCGCTCCGAAAACAGCGCATTCATCCGGCGAACACTGGAAAAACCGCTGGCGAAAGCCACCTCGGCGACCGGCAGGGCCGTATCGGTCAGCAGTCGCTTGGCCAGCAGCAGGCGATGCGTTTGCGCATACTGCACCGGCGACACCCCGAACTCGGCCTGAAAAATCCGCCGCAAGTGCCGATCGGTGACGCCGACACGCGCGGCAATGACGTGCAAAGGGTGATCCGCATCGCCTTTGGCGGTTCCTCCACCGATCCCCGCGATGGCGTCTTCGATGAAGCGCGCCGCGGTCTGTGCCAGCTTTGCACTCGCCTCGCTGGCGGCGAATCCGGGCGCGAGTTCCGGCCGGCACTTCAGACAAGGCCGATAGCCGGCTGCTTCGGCCGCCGCTGCGCTGAGGTAGAAACTGCAGTTCTCGAAGCGCGGCAACTTCACCCGGCAGATCGGCCGGCAGTAGATTCGCGTCGAGGAAACGCCGACAAAGAATCGGCCATCGAAGCGTGTGTCATGCGCCTTCATCGCCTGGTAGCAGGCAGCCGGGGTGAACCGGCCAGCATGGGCTTGCATCGTTGCGGGGTGGTCGTTGGCTTCAGGCATGCGGCCAGTCTAGCGGCAAGCGTTCAACGAGGCTGGCCGTTTTCGGACATTCAATTACCCGCTCGGAACGGGCAGACCGGGCAGCCCGTCCCTTCGATACAATGGCAGCCTCCAACTTTCTCCAGCGGGGACCGCCATGACTCAGGACGAACTCAAGAAAGCCGTCGCTCGCGCGGCGATCGGGCAGGTGATCGAGGGAGAAATCGTCGGCGTTGGGACGGGCTCGACCGCCAACTGCTTCATCGATGAGCTGGCCCGGATTCGGGACCGGATCCGGGGGGCGGTGGCGAGTTCGGAGGCGACGAGGAAGCGACTCGAGGAGCACGGCATCGTCGTCTTCGAACTCAACGATGTGGCGTATCTGCCGGTCTATGTAGACGGCGCCGACGAGATCAACACGGCGATGCAGATGATCAAGGGCGGCGGTGGCGCGCTGACGCGCGAGAAGATCGTCGCTGCCGTCGCGCAAAAATTCGTCTGTATTGCCGATGCGTCGAAACTGGTGCCGGTCCTGGGCGGTTTTCCGCTGCCCATCGAAGTCATCCCGATGGCGCTTGGCCATGTCCGGCGCGAACTCGCGCGGATCGGCGGCAAACCACAACTGCGCGAAGGTTTCGTGACCGACAACGGCAACCTGATCCTGGACCTCGGCGGACTCGTGATTGCCGATGCCGTCGAACTGGAAAGCCGCATCAACCAGATCGTCGGCGTGGTCAGCAACGGCCTGTTCGCCCGCCGTCCGGCGGATGTCTGCCTGCTCGGTACGGCTGCCGGAGTGAAGATGCTGACCGCCGACCGAAGGGCCGAAGCCGGACCGCACGAGCCGACCGTTCAGTCGCCGTCAACCAGCGCGACTTCTCAGGTGCGAGGCGGCACGTAGCCCTGCACCTGGTCGGCGCCGCTGCCGAAGAAATGCCTCTCCATCTGCTCGGTCAGATACTTGCGATGCGCGGCATCGGCCAGGTTGAGGCGGTTCTCGTTGATGATCATGGTCTGCATGCGCACCCATTGCTGCCATGCTTCCTTGGCGACCGATTCAAAAATCCGCTTGCCCAGCTCACCGGGGACCGGGGGGAAATCAAGACCTTCAGCCTCGCGGCCGAGTTTGACACAATTGACCATTCTTGCCATTCAAAACACTCCTTAATACCTACTAAATACCTTGGGAAATTTCGCCGAGGCGAACCTGAATGTGAAAGTCGCTGCAGCGGCTCACGAATCCGACCCTCTGCCGGAAGCCTTACAGTTCCTTCATCAATACGATCGAGCGGCGTTGCAGGTTATAGACCAGCCGTTTTTCGGCCGGCAACTCGTCAATCGGGCGGACGCTGAAACCCCGTTCCTTGAACCACTGCGAAGTCACCGTGGTGAGGACAAACAGACGCCTGACACCGGCTGCACGCGCCTGCGTCTCGATCCGCTTCATCAGCAGCGCACCATAGCCCCAGCGACGATAGTGCGGATGCACGGCCAGGCAGGCCAGTTCGGCCTGGCCCTCGCCGTAGGGGTAAAGTGCGGCACAGCCGACAATCACGCCGTCGTGTTCAACCACCGAGAATCGTGTGATCTCACGTTCGAGCAACTCGCGCGAGCGACGTACCAGCGTGCCATCCTCTTCGAGCGGCTCGATCAGCGCCACCAGGCCGCCGATGTCGTCTGGCCCGGCGTCATGCAACTGCTCCAGCGATTTCTGGGTGATCACCGTGCCCACGCCGTCGTGCGTGAAGAGTTCGCGCAGCAGCGTGCCGTCCTCGTCGTAACCGATCAGGTGCACACGCCCGACGCCGGCCCGGCTGGCCCGGACCGCACAGGGCAGGTAGCGCTTGAGGTCGGTCGACAACCAGTCGCCGAGACTGATCAACCTTTCGGCGGCCTCGACGGTCAGTTCATCGAGCAGGGCGCCGTCGATGTCGGTAGCGCCCCGGCTGTCGCTCAGAAAGATCAGCTTGTCGACAAGCAGCGAGGTGGCGACCGCCTCGGCCACCTCCTCCATCGCCAGATTGAAGATTTCCCCGGTCGGGCTCGACCCGATGCACGAAAGCAGGACGATGTTGCCAAGGGTGAGTTGCGCACGAATGCCCTCGGCGTCGAGCTTGCGCACCTGCCCCGAGTATTGCAGATCGACGCCATCGACGACCCCGACCGGCTTGGCGGTAATGAAATTGCCGCCAACGACGCGAATCGTGCTGTTGGCCATCGGCGTATCGGCGAGACCCTGCGAAAGCAGGGCCTCGATTTCGACATAGATGCTGCCCACCGCGTCGATCACGCAGGCGATCGCCTTGGCATCGGTGACGCGATAGTTGCCATGGTAGACCGACTGCAGGCCGCGTTCGCGCATCAACTTCTCGATCTGTGGCCGTGCGCCGTGCACCAGCACCAGGCGCACACCGAGCGCGGCCAGCAGGTTCACGTCATAGGCCAGCGTACGTGCCAGCTGTCCGGCGATCGCCTTGCCGCCAAAGGCGATCAGAAAGGTCTTGCCGCGAAAGAGATTGACGTACGGCGCGACCGATCGGAACCAGGCGACGAACTGGCCAGCCCTCAAGTCCTTGGACATCTCAAACGACGGGTCGGGCCTTCTCTTCGCTCTCGACGGCTTTCGCCTCTTTGGCCGCCCTCGCCTTCTCGGCCTTCAACGCATGCGCACGCTGGGTTTTCGACTGCTTGGCATGCTCGGTCTTCGACGCGTGTTCGTGCTCCTCCCTGGCGTCCGTCTCCTTCGTCACCTCGGTCTTGGGGGCTTTCATCGGCTCGACCTTGAGTTCTTTCTCCAGACGCTCGCAGATCGTCCGCAGAACCTTGATCCGGGCAAACAACTTGTCGTTGGACTCGACGATCGTCCACGGCGCGGTGCCGGAACTGGTCCGGTCGATCATGTCGCAGACCGCTTCGTGGTAGGCTCCGGCCTTCTCGCGGTTGCGCCAGTCTTCCTCGGTAATCTTGAAGCGCTTGTGCTCGATCTTGGCGCGTTCCTCGAAGCGTTTGAGCTGCTCATCGTCGCTGATCTGCAGCCAGAACTTGACGACGATGCCGCCAGCATGCCAGAGGTCATGCTCGAAATCATTGATCTCCGAATACGCACGCAACCAGTCCGCCTCGCTGCAGAACCTCTCGACCCGTTCGACAAGCACGCGCCCATACCAGGTGCGGTCAAAAATGGCCACGCGTCCGAGCCGCGGCATGTGCCGCCAGAATCGCCACAGATAGGGTTGGACACGCTCTTCTTCGGTGGGCGCGGCGATCGGAAAGATCTGATACTGGCGTGCATCCATCGCCGACATCACCCGCCGGATGGCACCGCCCTTGCCGGCCGCGTCCGCACCTTCAAAGGCGAGGATCAGGGCCCGCTTCTGGAATTCGGGGTGGCGCATCAGTTCCGCCAGACGCCCCTGCCAGGTCGCCAGTTCGGTCTCGTACACCTTTTTCGTCAGGCTTTGCGTCATGTCCAGCGAACTCAGCACGTCGAGACGGTCGATCCGAGGCGAGAAGGGCGGGGCCACCGGCGAATTCTGGTCGCGCTTGTCAGCCAGCCGCTTCTGCAGCGAATCGAGGATCGTCTTGCCAACGGTCAGCGAACGATAACGGTCGTCGGTTCCCTCGACGATGATCCACGGCGCCCAGGGGGTGTTCGTCGTGCGCAACAGGTGACCGGCCACTTCCTGCATCTTGTCGTAGGTCTTCAGGCGATCCCAGCTGGTCTTGGTGACCCGCCAGCGGGTCAGCGGGTTTGCCTCGATCGCTTTCAGGCGCTCGCGCTGTGCGTCCTTGGAAAGGTGAATCCAGAATTTGAGCACCAGCGCACCCTCGTTGACCAACATCGCCTCGAAGCGATTGAGCTGGTCCATGCGCTGATCGAAGTCGGATCGCGAGAGGCTGTTGCTGATCCGCTCGGCGATCGGATGCGAATACCATGATCCGGCGAAAATCCCGATTCGCCCTTTTGGTGGCAGCGCCCGCCAGTAACGCCACATCGAGGGGTGCGCGCGCTCTTCGGCTGTCGGCGCATAAAAAGCGTGTGTCGAGAGGTAACGAGGATCCATCCATTCGTAGAGAACGTTGATGGTTTCACCTTTCCCGGACCCGTCGACGCCACTGATCAGGATGATCACCGGAAAACTGGCGTTCTCGCGCAACTGGTACTGCGTTTCGAGCAGCGCTGCGCGCAACTTGGGCTCCTCCGCCTTGAATGTTTCCTTGTCGATCTTGTGTCCCAGTTCTGCTGATTCAAACATCCGTCGCCTCCTTTTTCAAGTCACCCCATAAAAACTGGATTGCTGCCAGAGCAGCCAGACCAGCGGTTTCGGTACGCAGGATACGCGGCCCGAAACGCACCGGCAGAAAACCGGTCAGAGCCGCCAACTGCGCTTCCTCGGGCGCGAGACCGCCCTCGGCACCGATCAACAGTTCAACCCACCCACCCGCTGGCGGTGCCGGCAGCTTGGCCAG
>NZ_JDSS02000021.1:281130-290981 GCF_000584955.1 Candidatus Accumulibacter vicinus | reverse complement strand
CAAGCCGGCGCAATGCGCGTTCGCCTTCGAGGCGCAGCACACTGCGTTTCGAGACGACCGGAACGATGCGCCGGACGCCCAGCTCGACGGCCTTCTGTACGGTCCAATCCATCTTGTCGCTGACCTGCAAGGCCTGCACCAAGGTGACCGACAAGGGCGATTCACGCTCGCTGCCGATCCACTCCAGGATATCAACGCTGACCCGCGCGCGTTCAATGCCAACGATCCGGGCAGGATATTCCCCGCCGGCACCATTGAAGAGGGTCAAGGCATCGCCGCTGCGCAGGCGCAAGACCTTGATCGCATGCTGCGCGACCCGTTCCGGCAAATCGACGCACACGCCGGCCGCCAGCGGCATCGGGCAATGAAAGCGGGGACCATTCACCGTGGTATTATAAGAGTTTCCTTGCTTGATGGTCGTTGTTTGGAGGCAGCTCCCTTTATGGCGCTCAATACCCCTGTTTGTGACTTTGGCTGGCAAGCGCCTGACTTCGCGCTCGAGGATACCCACGGTTCCCGGCAGACGCTCGCCAGCCTGCGCGGTCCGAATGGCCTGCTGCTGATGTTTATCTGCAACCACTGCCCCTATGTCAAGGCGATCATCGACCGCATTTGCCGCGACGCGCGCGAACTGCAGGCCCAGGGAATCGGCGTGGCAGCCATCATGAGCAACGATCCGGCCGAATACCCTGAGGACTCCTTCGAAAACATGCAACGCGTGGCCCGGGATCTGAATTTTTCCTTTCCTTATCTGCATGACGCCACTCAGGAGGTGGCACGCCGTTACGGTGCGGTGTGTACGCCGGACTTCTTTGGTTTCAACCGCGACCTGCAATTACAGTACCGCGGACGTCTCGACGCCAGCGGCCGCATGCCGGCCCCCCCCGATGCCCGACGCGAGTTGGTCGAAGCCATGCGCCTGGTTGCCGAAACCGGTCGTGGCCCACACGAGCAGACCGCCAGCATGGGTTGCTCGATCAAGTGGCGCGACTGATCCAGAATGCGCAATGAAGAAGGCGCAGGCTCGCCGGCGGTCACTGACGCCCATCTGAAACGCATGCTCGATGCCAGCGTCGCGGTGGTCCGCGAGGTTGCGCAACGAGAAATCATTCCGCGCTTCCTGCGGGTCAGTCATGGAGAACGCAAGGACGACGGTTCGCTGTGCTCGGAAGCCGATCTTGCAGCGCAGCATTTTCTTGCCGGGCGACTGACCGAGATCCACGCCTGCCCGATCATCGGCGAAGAAATGCCCCCGGCCATGCAACGCGCCGGCTGGCACAAGGGCAGTACCGACGAGCACGGGCTGTGGTGTATCGACCCGATTGACGGCACCACCAATTTCATCAACGGGCTGCCCTGCTTTGCCGTTTCCATCGCCTGGATGAGTGCGCGGCGAGCACGCCTGGCGGTGACCTACAACCCGATCACCGACGAAATGTTCTATGCCCGCGAAGGCAATGGCGCCTACCTCAATGGCCGCCGCCTGCCCTTGCGCCAGGTGACCTCGGATATCCGTCGCGCCGTCGGCGGTGTCGATTTCAAACGGATCCCGAAACCGCTGGCTGACCGGATCGCCGTCAGCCCGCCTTTCTACTCGCAGCGCAATTACGGCAGTTCGACGCTCGACTGGTGCAACCTCGCCGCAGGCCGACTCGACCTCTACCTGCACGGCGGCCAGATGCTCTGGGATTACGCCGCCGGCAGCCTGATCCTGCGCGAGGCCGGCGGCCAGATGTGCACCCTGGCCGAGGATGACTACGACGCCGATGACGTCTGGCGGCGCCCGGTCATCGCGGCCTTGCACCCGGCCGTCTTTGCTGCCTGGCGGGACTGGGTTCGACAGTCTCGCCAGCCGGAAAGCGTCTGACCAAACCAAAATGACGCCGCTATCCACTACAGGAGCTTTTCACCATGGCTGTAACGACTGAAGCCGTCCAGGCGACACTCAAGGAGTTGATCGATCCCAATACCCAAAAGGATTATGTCTCGACACGTTCCGTCAGGAACATCAGGATCGACGGTGCCGACCTCTCGCTCGATATCGAACTGGGCTATCCGGCAAAAACCCAGCTTGACGACATCCGTCGTGCGGTGATCACGAAACTCAGGGGCCTCCCCGGAGTCGGCAATGTGAGCGTCAATGTCACGGTCAGGATCGTCGCCCACACCGTCCAGCGCGGCCTGAAGCCGCTGCCCGGCGTCAAGAACATCATCGCCATCGCCTCCGGCAAGGGGGGCGTCGGCAAGAGCACGACGGCGGTGAATCTGGCCCTGGCGTTGGCCCAGGAAGGGGCCAATGTGGGTTTGCTCGATGCCGACATCTATGGGCCTTCACAGCCGCAGATGCTGGGCCTGGTCGGTCAGAAACCGGAATCGCAGGATGGTACGTCGATGGACCCGCTCCAGGCGTATGGCCTGCAGGCGATGTCGATCGGTTTCATGATCGACATCGATTCACCGATGGTCTGGCGCGGGCCGATGGTCACCCAGGCGCTCGAGCAATTGCTCAAGCAGACCAACTGGCAGGATGTCGATTATCTGGTGGTTGACATGCCGCCCGGAACCGGCGACACGCAACTGACGCTGGCGCAGAAGGTGCCGGTCACCGGCGCGGTCATCGTCACCACCCCGCAGGACATCGCCCTGATCGACGCGCGCAAGGGACTGAAGATGTTCGAGAAGGTCGGCATCCCGATTCTCGGCCTGGTGGAAAACATGAGCATCCACCTCTGCACGAAGTGTGGCCACGAGGAATACATTTTCGGTCAGGGCGGCGGCGAGCAGATGTGCCGGGACTACGACACCGAGTTCCTCGGTGCCCTGCCACTGGAACTCTCGATTCGCCAACTGACCGACTCCGGCAAGCCAACCGTGGTCGGCGCACCGGAATCGCGCGCTGCCGAGATTTATCGGACAATTGCTCGCCGTCTGGCGGTCAAGGTTGCCGAGCGCGCCAGGGACATGAGTGCCAAGTTTCCGAGCATCGTCGTCCAGAATACCTGAGCCAGGCGCCTGCCCCTCGCTTCCGGGGAGACGTACCGAACAGTTTCTTCCCTGCCCCGGACACCGTAGAATGGAGACCTTTCCTGCGCAAGCGGTGTTCGGATGACCGGCAATGTCAATCAAATCGGATAGGTGGATCCGCCGCATGGCGGCAGAGTACGGCATGATCGACCCTTTCGAGCCGAATCAGGTGCGCGAGATCGATGGCCGCCGCATCGTTTCCTACGGCACCTCCAGCTACGGTTACGACATTCGCTGTTCGAACGAATTCAAGCTGTTCACCAACCTGAACTCGACGATCGTTGACCCGAAGAACTTCGATCCGAATTCGTTCGTCGAGGTCAAGAACGATTTCTGCATCATCCCGCCGAACTCCTTCGCCCTGGCGCGCACCATCGAGTATTTCCGCATTCCGCGCAGCGTCCTGACGGTCTGCCTCGGGAAAAGTACTTATGCCCGTTGCTTCCGCGGCGACACCCGCGTAGCCCTGCTCGACGGCACGGCACCGACCCTGGAGGAGATGGCCCGCCGAGCGGAAGACGGTGAGTTGTTCTGGGGCTATGGGATTGGCCAGTTCGGCAGGATTGGCGCAGCAATGCTCGAAGCACCTCGCTTCATCGGACGGGATTCATTGCTGGAAATCACTCTCGACAATCGAACGGTCATCCACTGCACGCCCGACCACGAGTTTGTTCTGCGCGATGGCAGACTCATTCCCGCGTGTCAGTTGCGTCCGAACGATTCCTTGATGCCCCTCTATCGCCGCTTGGTGCGTGGTTACGAAGCTGTCTATCAACCCTTGAATGGCCATCTCTACCCCACTCACCGCCTTGCCGATGAATGGAATATTCGGCATGGTATCTATGAAGATATTCCGGCTACGCACCGGCACCACAAGGACTTCGACCGCCTCAACAACGCGCCTTGGAATATCGGGCGCATGCCGGCCGCCGAGCATATCCGCATGCACAATGCCAAAAGCTACGGGGCAGACTTCGACCCAGACGAGCACAGCTTGGCAATTCGTGGAGCCTTCGAGTGTCTACGAACCAGCAGGCCGGGGTGGATCGAGCACTTCTCGGAGGTCCAGCGCGAGCGCGCCACACAATTCTGGAGCGACGAAAGGTACACGCAGGCGCGCGCCCGCTTGCGTGAAAAGCAATCGGAAAACTGGACCGAGGAGCGCCGCCGCCAGCAGCGGGAGTCCATGGTACGACGCTATTCGGATCCACATGCCAGGCAAGCACAGGGAAACAGTTCGCGCGAAGCCTGGGCAAGAGACACGGGCGAACGCCGACAACGCCAGGCGGAAGTCGCGCGGGACATCAATCGGCGCGGGGAGATCAACGCCGACCGGGTACGTTGGGCACTCGAAAACACCGGTTCCATCCGTGGCGCCGCACGGCTTCTGAAATGCGACCGCTCGGTATTCCATCGCTTCCCGGAGGTCCTTGCCGCGTTTCGGGGACAAACACCGTACAACCACAAGATTGCCAGTATCCGGGAATTGGCAGGGGACCACGACGTCTATTGCCTGACTGTGCCCGAAACTGGCAACTTTGCCCTCGCATCCGGGATATTCGTCAGCAACTGCGGCATCATCGTCAACGTCACGCCCTTTGAACCCGAGTGGGAAGGCCATGTGACCCTCGAGTTCTCGAACACGACGCCACTGCCTGCCAAGATTTACGCCAATGAAGGCATCGCGCAGGTTCTGTTCTTCGAATCCGACGAAGAATGTGAAACATCGTACAAGGATCGTGGTGGCAAGTATCAGGGCCAGATGGGCGTGACCCTGCCGAAGATCTGATGGGCATGCGACCCTACACCCCGCAAGGTACCAGGGCAGGCAGGCAAATCAAGTGCGCTGCGCTGGTCGTCGCACTCCCGCCTTCTCACTCTTGATACTGGATCCCTGAATGCATTTCAATTTCCCGGTGATCGTCATCGACAAGGACTACCGTTCGGAAAACACCGGCGGGCTCGGGATTCGCGCGCTGGCCAAGGCGATCGAGAAGAAGGGTTTTGAAGTCTTCGGCGTGACCAGCTATGGTGATCTGACTTCGTTTGCCCAGCAACAGAGCCGCGCCTCGGCCTTCATCCTGTCCATAGACGACGAAGACTTCAGAAACGGCAAGGCCGACCAGACCGTCGGCAGCCTGCGCGCCTTCGTCAAGGAGATTCGCTGTCGCAACGAGGATATCCCGATCTTCCTGTACGGCGAGACGCGTACCTCGCGCCACATCCCCAACGACGTGCTGCGCGAGTTGCACGGCTTCATCCACATGTTCGAGGATACCGCCGAGTTCATCGGTCGTTATGTGGTGCGCGAAGCCAAAGCCTACCTGGAAAGCCTGGCACCGCCCTTCTTCCGCGCCCTGACACACTATGCCGAAGATGGATCGTATTCGTGGCACTGCCCCGGTCACTCGGGCGGCGTCGCTTTCCTGAAGAGTCCGGTCGGGCGAATGTTCCACCAGTTCTTCGGTGAGAACATGCTGCGTGCCGATGTCTGCAACGCCGTCGAGGAACTCGGCCAGCTACTCGATCATACCGGCCCGGTCGCGGCCTCGGAACGCAACGCGGCCCGCATCTTCAATGCCGACCACCTTTTCTTCGTCACCAACGGCACCTCGACCTCGAACAAGATCGTCTGGCATTCGACCGTCGCGCCGGGCGATGTCGTCGTCGTCGATCGCAACTGTCACAAATCGATACTCCATTCGATCATCATGACCGGCGCCATCCCCGTTTTCCTGATGCCGACCCGCAACCATTACGGGATCATCGGGCCGATTCCGAAAGAAGAGTTCCGCTGGGAGAACATCCAGAAGAAGATCAGGGCGCATCCTTTCGCGCGCGCGGTCGCCGCCAGACCGCGGGTACTCACCATCACCCAGAGCACCTACGACGGGATCCTCTACAACGTCGAAGAAATCAAGGAAATGCTCGATGGCGTGATCGACACCCTGCACTTCGACGAGGCCTGGCTGCCGCACGCGGCTTTCCACGATTTCTACGGCGATTACCATGCCATCGGCGCCGATCGCCCGCGCTGCAAGGATGCGGTGATCTTTTCGACGCAGTCGACGCACAAGCTGCTGGCTGGTCTCTCGCAAGCCTCGCAGATTCTCGTTCAGGATTCCGAAGGGCGGAAACTCGACCGCGACGTCTTCAACGAAGCTTACCTGATGCACACCTCGACCTCGCCGCAGTACGCGATCATTGCCTCCTGCGACGTCGCGGCAGCGATGATGGAGGCCCCCGGCGGCACCGCACTGGTTGACGAGTCGATTGCCGAGGCGCTCAACTTCCGCAGCACCATGCGCAAGGTCGAAAAGGAATGGGGTGCCGACTGGTGGTTCAAGGTCTGGGGTCCGGAAGACCTTTCGGGAGAAGGCCTCGCAGACCGCTCGGCGTGGATCCTCAAGCCCGGCGAACGTTGGCACGGCTTCGGCCTGCTTGCCGAAGGCTTCAACATGCTCGACCCGATCAAGGCGACGGTCATTACGCCGGGTCTCGATGTCGACGGAGACTTCGCCGATTGGGGAATTCCGGCGGCAATCGTCACCAAGTACCTGGCCGGGCACGGCATCATCGTCGAAAAATGTGGTCTCTATTCCTTCTTCATCATGTTCACCATCGGCATCACCAAGGGTCGCTGGAACACGCTGGTCACCGAACTGCAGCAGTTCAAGGATGGTTACGACCAGAACATGCCGTTGTGGAAGGTGATGCCGGAGTTCCTGGCCAAGAATCCGCGCTACGAGAAGCACGGGCTGAAAGACCTGTGCAAGCAGATCCACGGCATTTACGCGGCCAACGACGTCGCGCACCTGACCACCCGCATGTACCTCTCGGACATGGAGCCGGCCATGAAGCCGACCGACGCTTTTGCCCGTATGGCGCATCGCGAGATCGACCGCGTTCCGATCGACGATCTGGAAGGACGGATCACCAGCACCCTGCTGACTCCCTACCCGCCGGGAATTCCGCTGCTGATCCCGGGCGAGCGCTTCAACGCCACGATCGTTCGCTACCTGCAGTTCGCACGCGACTTCAACGAGCACTTCCCTGGCTTTGAAACCGACGTCCACGGCCTGGTCAAGGCGATCGTCGACGGCAAGCCGGTCTACTCGGTCGACTGCGTTCGCTAACGGCCATCCGGTTGGTGCGAGTCTTCTGCGGAGGGTGCATTGACATCTGCTGCCGAAGAGTTTTCGACGAGGCGCACGACCCCATCCTCTCCGACGGCGGTATCTTCGAACTTCAACAGGGTGATCCGATGGTTGTCCATCTCGAGCACCGTCAGTTGTCCGCCTTCCAGTTGGACGGTATCGCCGACCTTCGGCACGCTGCCGTGCCTCTTGTAGAACAGTCCCGCCAGGGTGACGTAATCGTCGTCGGTCGGGAACGGAAAATCAAGCAGGGCGTCGAGGTCGGAAACCCGCATCGAGGCGTCGATTTCGTACTGACTGCCAAGCAGTTTCCTGACCCGCCTCGCCTGACGGGTGAATTCGTCCTCGTAGTCGCCGACGATTTCCTCGAGGATGTCTTCGAGCGTGATGATCCCTTCGGTGCCGCCATACTCGTCGATCACCACCGCCATCTGCTGCCGGGTACGCTTGAAGTCCTTGAGCAGGTCGCTCAGCAATTTGCTGTTGGGAACCACGTACGGCGCCTGCACGAAGTCGCCGACTGGACGGTGACTGACTTCCTGGAGCGTCTGGCCGGTGCTCTCGGCCATCACCGTCAGCAGTTCCTTGATCGCAACCACGCCGGTGATCCGGTCCAGGCTCTTGTCGTACACCGGAAAGCGCGCGTGCGGCACGTCGCGGAAGATACGCAAGGCGTCGGCCAGGGTATCTTCCTGCGCCAGCGCCCGGATGCGCGTGCGCGGGATCATGGCCTCGCGCACCGTGTGCTCGTCGAGTTTGAACACCCCGCGGATCATCTCCGTTTCCTCCGGCGCCAGCGTCCCGTCCTTCTCGCTCGCCGAGAGAATCATGCGGATTTCCTCGACCGACATCGTGAAGTGGCTGTTGTGGCCTTCGCCTCCGAGATTCTGCTGCCCGAAAAGCCGCAGCAAGGCGTCCGAAGACAGCTTCATGATGTAGATCAGCGGTCGGAAGGTGAGGTAGAGAAGGTTGATGATGCCGCCCACCGCCATGCTCATCTGCTCGGCCTTGTGGAAGGCCAGCACCTTGGGCGCCAGTTCCCCGGCAACCACATGCAGAAACGAAATGACGACAAAGGCGAAGACATACGAGACCGTATGCGCCGCTTTGACGAGTGCTTCGCTGTCGCCGAACAGGGCAAAGATCGAGACGAAGGTCGAATCCGTCAGCGTGCTGATCGTTTCCATCCCGACGGCGCCAAGGCCGAGCGAAACCAGCGTGATGCCGACCTGGGTCACCGAGTAGAAGCGTTCCGGCTCATTGTGCAGCATCTCGACCCGCGCTGCGCGCTTGTCGCCTTCCTCGGCCAACTGCCTGATGCGGCTGCGGCGTGCCGAGGAGATGGCGATCTCCGAACCGACAAAAAAGGCATTGCCGGCGACAAAAGCCAGAATCAGCCCAAGGTTGATGTAAAGAAACGGGTGCTCCATCATCTGTATGCTCCTCCTGTATTTTTCGTCGGCCATGAACCCAGATTGCTCCCTGGAGGGACAACCAGAACCAGCGCCATGGTGACCGCGTGCGCATGATCACTTTTGCTTTTCTGCAGGTTTTCCCTCTGCTTTCGCCGCGGCGCCCGAATAATACGCCATTTATGCCCAAACTCTAGCACTTCATCGCAATACGGCACGCTTCAGGAAAGCAGCGAATCACACCTTGCCCAGTTCCTTGCCGCGCCGGGCGACGCATGCGTGTGCCGCCGCAGCGGCCGCATTGCGGTAGAATGCGGGCTTTGTCGCGCAGGGAAAAGGCCGTGAACGGCATCACCATTGCTCTATCGAAAGGCCGGATATTTGACGAAACCCTGCCCCTGCTGGCCGCCGCCGGGATCGAACCGCTCGAGGATCCCGAGACCTCTCGCCGCTTGATCATTCCGACCAATCGGGAAAATGTTCGCGTGGTCATCGTCCGCGCGACCGATACCCCGACCTATGTGCAATACGGGGCGGCTGACCTCGGTGTCGCCGGCAAGGACATCCTCCTGGAACACGGCAGTGAAGGTCTCTACCAGCCGATCGACCTGAAGATCGCCAAGTGCCGGATGATGGTCGCCGTTCCTGCCGGTTTCGACTACGCGCATGCGGTGCGCCAGGGCGCGCGCCTCAAGGTGGCGACCAAGTACGTCAATATTGCCCGCGAACACTTCGCTGCCAAGGGCGTGCATGTCGACCTGATCAAACTCTACGGATCGATGGAACTGGCGCCGCTGGCCGGCCTCGCCGACGCCATCGTCGACCTGGTATCCACCGGCAGCACGCTGAAAGCCAACCATCTGCTCGCCTGTGAGCACATCATGGACATCTCGTCGCGACTGATCGTCAATCAGGCCGCGCTCAAGCTGAAACGCGAATGGCTGGCACCGATTCTCGAAGCCATCGCCGGAGTGGTCGACCCATGATCGCAATCAAACGCCTTTCCAGCACCGATGCCGACTTCAATCAGCGACTCGATGCCCTGCTGGCCTTCGAAGCTGCACAGGACGCCAGCATTGAACAGACTGTCGCCGACATTCTTTCCGAAGTGAAGGCACGTGGCGATGCCGCGGTCATCGAGTACACCCGGCGTTTCGATGCCTTGAGCGCCAACTCGATGGCCGAACTCGAACTCTCGCAGAACGAACTGCAGCAGGCACTCGCCGCCCTGCCGCCAGCACAACGGCAGGCGCTCGAA
>NZ_JDSS02000021.1:257153-280758 GCF_000584955.1 Candidatus Accumulibacter vicinus | reverse complement strand
CGAAGACGAAGGCGAGAAAACACGCGGCACGATGCTGGGCCAGAAAGTGACACCACTCGACCGCGTCGGCCTCTATGTTCCCGGCGGCAAGGCGTCTTACCCTTCGTCGGTGCTGATGAACGCGATTCCGGCGCGTGTCGCCGGGGTCAGGGAACTGATCATGGTCGTGCCGACGCCAGCCGGCGAGCACAACCCGCTGGTTCTCGCCGCCGCCGCGTTGGCCGGCGTCGATCGCCTATTCACCATCGGCGGTGCGCAGGCGATCGCTGCGCTTGCCTACGGCACACAGACCATTCCGCAGGTGGACAAGATCGTCGGCCCCGGCAATGCCTACGTCGCCGCCGCCAAGCGCCGTGTCTATGGCGTCGTCGGCATTGACATGGTCGCCGGTCCGTCGGAGATCCTCGTCATTTGCGACGGGCAGACGAACCCCGACTGGGTGGCCATGGATCTTTTCTCGCAGGCCGAACACGATGAACTCGCACAGTCGATCCTGATCTGTCCGGAGGCGGGCTATATCGAACGCGTCGCCGCTGCGCTTGACGACTTGCTGCCGACGATGCCACGTCAACGGGTCATTCGGGCAGCGCTTGAAAATCGCGGCGCGCTGATCCAGGTGCGCGATCTCGACGAAGCCTGCCACATCGCCAACCGCATCGCCCCCGAACACCTCGAACTGTCGATGGCCGATGCCGAAGCCTGGGTGGACAAGATTCGGCACGCCGGCGCGATCTTCATCGGCCCTTACACCTCGGAGGCGCTCGGCGACTACTGCGCCGGCCCCAACCACGTCCTGCCGACGTCCGGGAGCGCCCGCTTCTCTTCGCCGCTGGGAGTCTACGACTTTCAGAAACGGACCAGTCTGATCCGGGTATCGCAGGCCGGTTCGCAGACCCTCGGACGCATCGCGGCAACCCTGGCATATGGCGAGGGCCTGCCGGCGCACGCGCGATCCGCCGAGTATCGGGTCGAAAGTTGAGCCAACCGGGATATCCAGTCAGGCAGCGCATGCCTTCTGTTCCCGGTTCTCTATCGCCTCCGAGCGCCTGAGCGTAAGCCGGAAACCCTCCTGCGGGCGAATCATCTCTGCCGTGTCGTCAATGAAGAGGTCGCCGAGCAGGAAATTGACCTTGGCGAGCATGAAGGGAGAGAGCGCTTCACAGTGTTCGAGAATCAACTCCTCGCCACCTTTCATGGCCTGTGCCAGTGGACCGTAATGAAAAAGCAGATGTTCCCCGCTCCAGTATTGGTTACCGATCAATTCGTCGAGATCGGTTCGCTCGGTACAGATGTGCATCATCAGATTTCTCCGCAAAGTGAAGCTCTTGCATTGATTAACGGTCTGCTATCGATTCAGGTTGAGTGATTTTTGTCGTTCTGTTGTAAGCAAACAGCGATCTGGGTTTGCGCCCCTGCCGGAATCGGCGGGAGCACCCCGGCAGGAAGCCTCCGCACGCCTTGAGGCACGGATCAAATGGACAATTTGGACTTCTGCACGCGGCATTTCCGGGTGAGCGCATCAGTCTTCCCCCTCCCCGTCATTGACCCCATACTCTTGGTCGAGATGGTTCATGTAGCGGGCGTACCACCAGATGATCAGCACGTAGATCACCGGCGCTCCCTGGGCACCCATGTAGAAACCGAGCGGCAGACCCAGCAGGGAGATATCCGCCAGGTCGCGTGCGAAGTAACTGGTGACAAAGGTCACGACAAACCAGATGGCCAGCAGCAAGGCCGTCATTCTGAGGTTGCGCCGCCAGTAGTCCTGCTGCTTTCGCCCGCGTTGCACGTATCGCTCCGTGGTTACGGAAGACTGCCCCGGACCCCGGCGAACGCGAGGCGGCTTGCCCCTGGAGCAGCGCTCAACAACGGTCAAATTCCGGGTAACGGACACTTTCGACAAAATCCTGGGTTTCCTGGCTGGGTGGCCGGCCGAACAGGCTGACCACGATGATCGTCAGAAAGCCGACAGCAACGCCCCATACGCCGGCCGCAGTTGACTGAATCCCCAGCCAGGGTTCCATGCCGATACCGTGGATTCCCAACCACGGAATGGCATCGAAATGGACGCGCACCATGTAATAAATGGTTACCAGCAGGCCAACCACCATACCACTGACCGCGCCTGCCGATGTCGCCCGCTTCCAGAAGATGCCGAGAATCAATGCCGGGAAAAAAGCTGATCCGGCCAGCGAGAACGCCCAGGCGACCATGAACAGGATGGTCGCCGGTTTCTGTGAGGCGACGCTGGCCGCCAGGACTGCAACCACCAGCAACAGTGACTTGGAAACCACCAGTCGCCATTGTGTGCTCGCCTGAGGGCGAAAAACCTTGTAATAGACGTCGTGCGCCAGCGCACTGGCAATCGTCAGCAGCAACCCGTCTGCGGTGGACAGCGCAGCAGCGAGCGCACCGGCGGCCACCAGACCGGAAATGACGTACGGCAGGCCGGCAATTTCCGGGGTTGCCAGCAGAATCACGTCGGGGTTGAGTGACAACTCGGCGAGTTGCAGGATGCCATCGCCGTTGATGTCTTCGATTGAAACCATGCCGATCTTGCCCCATGAATTGACCCACCCCGGCAGTTGCGCCATCGACGAGCCAATCAGATTCGTGTAAATCTCATACTTGGCAAAAGCTGCGTAGGCGGGGGCCGTCAGATACAGGGCCAGGATGAACAACAGCGACCAGAATACCGAGTTGCGCGCTTCGCGTACGCTGGGTGTCGTGTAGTAACGCATCAGCACATGCGGCAGGGCCGCCGTGCCGACCATCAGGCAGAACACCAGACTCAGGAAATTCAAGCGCGCGCCGTCGTTCACCGCCTCGCCCTTCCCGGGATACGGAGTCAGATGGTGATCGGGGGCTGTGCCGCGCTGCGCTGCCTGATGCATCAGGCTCTCCCAATAACTGCGCGCCTCATCGCTGCTCTTGGGCAACTCCCGGCGCTGCCGCTCGAGAGTCGCCACCTCGCGCATTTGCGCGTTGCTGCCTTTCAGATCGTCGATGCGCAGGCTCAGGCTGTGCCGCTCTTCCTCCAGTGAGTCCGGCAGCGCCAGGATGCGGTCGCGGTAGCCATCGGCACGTTCTCTGAAGCGGTCGCGGGCGTCGAGTTCGGCCGGGTCATCGAAGATCCTTTCCTCGAGAGCCTGCACTTTCTGCAGCACCTGGCCGTAGGTCAACTGCGGCACCGGAATGCCGCTGACCTGGTACGAAAGAATGGTCACCGGCACCAGATAGGCGACAATCAGGATGGCGTATTGGGCCACCTGCGTCCAGGTGACCGCGCGCATGCCACCCAGAAAGGAACAGACCAGGATGCCGGCCAGACCGACAAATACTCCGACCTCGAACTGCAGGCCAACAAAGCGGCTGGTAATCAACCCGACGCCATAGATCTGCGCAACCACATAAACGAAGGACGCCAGGACGGTCGCAAAAACACCGGCCAGCCTCGCCAGATTGCCACCATAACGTGCGGCAAGGAAGTCCGGGATCGTATATTGGCCAAAGCGTCGCAGGTAAGGCGCCAGCAGCAGGGCCACCAGAACGTAGCCGCCGGTCCAGCCCATCACGTAGGCCAGGCCCTGATACCCCGACAGGTAGAGCGTGCCGGCCAGCCCCATGAACGAGGCCGCACTCATCCAGTCGGAGCCGGTGGCCATGCCATTGAATACCGCCGGCACACGCCGGCCGGCAACGTAATACTCGGAAACGCTGGCGGTTCTCGCCAGCACGCCAATCGTCGCGTACAGGAAGATGGTCAGAAAAAGAAAGGAATAACCGATCCAGCGCGGTGGCATGCCATGCTGCTCAAGCACCGCCAGCGTCCCGATGAAAATGAAGAAACCGACCGTGTAGTAAGCGTAATAGCGACGCAACGGGACGGGGTAATCGACCATCGTTCGGTGCTCGCCTAGCCGCTCTGGTGCAAGTGGCGACGCGCCTTCTCAAGCTCGATCAGGCTGGCTGGTGTCATGAAGCCTTTGTGCGCGCCGCTGGCAATCGTGATCTGCAACAACTGGGCCGTGGCATAAGCATCCGAAACGGCGTGGTGACGGCGGATGCTGGCAATTGAGAAGTGGTCCAGCCAGGCATCAAGACCTCCCCCAGCATGCTCGACATCGCGAAAAAGATCGGGCATCACCCATGCAAGATCGATCCACGCCAGTCCCCAGTCGATACCGAGGCATTCTGTCAGTGTACGTTCGATCATCGCGGCAACAAACGGCACGTTGTATGCAATCAGTGGCGCCTTGCCGACAAAGTGCAGGAAGGAGATCAACGCGTCGACCAACGGATGGCCGGCCACCGGCTCCGAATGCGGGCGCACCGACAGGCCGGGCGCAGGATCGGCACCCGGCTCGGCAGGTTCGGCGAGCAGATGGAAGGCATCCTTGAAGTCGATCTGCCCGTCGACCACCGCCAAAGCACCGATTGCGCAGAGGCGATCAGTTCTGACGTTGATGCCCGTCGTTTCGACGTCGACCACCACGTAGCGACAACGATAGTGCGAGCGCTGCAGATCCGGCACAGGCAGTTGGCGCCAAGCGGCGATCAACTGCTGTTGACCGGCGGTCAATGCCGGGTTAGGCGTTTCCTGGCCACTGAACAATCTGGAAAACCAGGCCATGGTCAGAGCTGATAATCGAGTTTCAGGCGTGCCTGCAGCTTGCGCGCCTGTCGAAAAGCTTCTTTGAGGATTCGCCGTTCAATTTCGTTGAGTTCATCGGGTCTGATGAAATTGTCGCCGGCGCGTCCATGTTCCTGCTCGAAATGCTGGTGCCGCAAGCGCAGCAACTGGATGAAATTGAACCCTTCGAGGCTTGCAGCCACATCCTCCTGAGAAATGTTCATCAGGGCGCCGGCGCGTTTGATACGCGTCGCCGTGTTCGTCGCCTCGACCTGACGGGCCAGTGCAAAAACCCGCGCTGCATCGGTGAACAGGCGGACGCCGTACTTTTTGAGGTCGATGGTTCCCGAATGCTCGGGATCGTCGCTGGTCACAAAGTCACGTATCCTGCCCAGCGGTGGCGACACGCTGAGTGCATTCTGTGCCAGCATGCGCAGGAACAGCGGATTGCCGTTGGTCTGCCGGAACAGTGACAGACGCATCCGGTGCGCCAGATTGAAGCGCCCGTAGAGCGGTCGAAAATCGAAGAAAATCGTGGCGTTGAGCAAAGCCTGCGGTTCCGGTGTGCGTACCCACTGGGCGAATCTTTCCTCCCACTCCTCAAGCGTCAGGCACAGGCCGGGGTTGCTTGCCATGATGTTGCCCTTGCACAGCGGGAAACCGCAGGTGTCGAGGTCAGCATTGACGTCGCGAGCGAAATCGAGAAAACGCAACTGTGTCAGCTCGCGATCCATGATGTCGGTACAGATATAGACGATGCCGTTATCCTGATCGGAAATGAAGGTCTGTTCGTCACGCCCCTCCGATCCGAACGACAGCCACGCCCAGTCGATACCGTAGAGGTCATGCCGATCGAGATTGATTTCGATGATGCGGCGAGTCACGGTATCGTTGAGGGTCGAGATGAACTGCGTGATCTCCTGCCCGCCAACCCCTTCGGCAAGCATTGTCAGCGACAATTGGCGGATATCCTCACGGGCATGCTGCAGCACATCGAGACTGCTCGCCGCGTCGATCGCGTGCCGGATCTGCCGCAGACCGGCACCCTGCAGCTTGAATAGATCCCGCTCCGAAACCACGCCTTTGAGTCGTCCGCCTTCGTCCACCGCAAGCACATGCCGGATGCCGTGCATGGCCATGGCCAATGCCGCATCATGGGCGTTGGCCGCCAGCGGCAAGGTCTGCGGGGTGGCCGACATGACGGAGGAGATCGGCTGCTCCAGCGAGGTACCCGGCAAGACAATCCGCTTCAGCACATCGGAAAGCGTAAAGATGCCCACCGGTTGTTCATCGGCATCAACGACCACCATCGAGCCCAGGTGGCGATCGGCCATCAAGGCAACAACCTGGCGAATCGACGTTTCCGGCGCCACCGAGACCGGTTCCCGCTTGACAATCACCGCAAGCGGCGAATTCATGGTCTTCTGCTCGGCGGCGCGTTGGGCAAACTGCAGTTGCAACTGCTGCTGCGACTGCCTGAGCAGGCCGGCGATGTACTGGCTGCAGAAGAGGTTGAAAACCGTACTCTTCTGGGTCAGGGTAAAGAAGTCGTCGGCTGGCAATTCGTAGCAGAAAACCTCTTCGCGTGCCACGTAGGAACTCGAAGTGGGTCGCTGCGCCATCAGCGCCGCAATCGCGAAGGCCTGCCCCGGACCGAGCGTGTTCGGCGCAGACTCGACGTTGCTACTACTGGCCACGCCACTGGCCCGCACTTGCACCCTGCCATGCTGCAGAATGTAGAGGGTGCGCGCAACCCCCATCTCGCTCGAAAGAATCTGCGCACCCTTGGGGTAATGGGCCAGCCGCACATGTTCTGCGAGAAAGCGAAGCGCCTCCGCCTCCATTCGATCAAAGGGCGGGTGGGCCTGCAGGAACTGGATGCAGGCCGCAACCAGCATCTCCGTTGCACTGTTGCTCATACCTGCTCCTCGATCGCCAGAATTTGACAGGCCGGCACCTCCTGGCGCCGGCCTGGAAGCCTGCTTTACGACCGGGCGCTCAAGCGCGGCGCCAGGTACCTTGGTCTGCCTCGATCAACCGCGGAGTTGCTCCAGAATCGCCGGGTTCTCGAGCGTCGAGACATCCTGCGCGGTTGTTTCGCCTCTGGCGAGAGAGCGCAGCAGACGACGCATGATCTTGCCCGAACGCGTTTTTGGCAGGTTCTCGCCGAAGCGCAGATCCTTTGGCTTGGCAATCGGACCAATCTCGCGGCCAACATGGTCCTGCAACTCCTTGACCATCCTCTTCGCCGCTTCGCCGGTTGGCCGCGCACCCTTCAGCACCACAAAGGCACAGATTGCTTCGCCGGTCAGATCATCCGGGCGACCGACCACAGCCGCTTCCGCCACCATCGGGTGTGAAACCAGTGCAGACTCGATCTCCATGGTCCCCATGCGATGACCGGAAACGTTCAGCACATCGTCGATACGACCGGTGATCGTGAAATAACCCGTGTTGATATCGCGGATCGAACCGTCGCCAGCAAGGTAGAGCTTGCCGGCGAAATCATCGGGGTAATACGATTTCTTGAAACGCTCAGGATCACCCCAGATATTGCGAATCATCGCCGGCCAGGGCTTTTTCACGACCAGCAGCCCCCCCTTGCCCCAGTCGAGTTCGGTCCCGGTTTCGTCGACAACGGCCGCATCGATCCCCGGGAAGGGCAAGGTGCAGGAACCCGGCACCAACGGGGTCGCACCCGGCAGCGGCGTAATCATGTGGCCACCGGTCTCGGTCTGCCAGAAGGTGTCAACAATCGGGCAACGGGCACCGCCAACGCTGTCGTAGTACCACTGCCAGGCCGCCGGGTTGATCGGTTCGCCAACGGTACCGAGCAGGCGAAGCGACGACAGGTCGTACTGGGTCGGCGCAACTGACGGATTGGTATCGGCCGCCTTGATCAGCGAGCGGATGGCGGTCGGTGCGGTGTAGAAGATGTTGACTTTGTGGTCCTGGATCATCTTCCAGAAACGGCCGGCATCCGGATAGGTCGGGATGCCTTCGAAGACCATCTCGGTGCCGCCGCAGGCCAGGGGGCCGTAGGTAATATAGGTGTGACCGGTCACCCAGCCGATATCCGCAGTGCACCAGAAAAGATCGTTCGGCTTCAGGTCGAAGGTCCACTTCATGGTCAGAATGGCATGCAGCAGGTACCCGCCTGTCGAGTGCTGCACCCCCTTCGGCTTGCCGGTCGAACCCGAGGTATAAAGGAGGAACAAGGGGTGCTCGGCACCGACCCACTCCGGCTCGCAAACGTCGGACTGTCCAGCGATGACGTCGTGCCACCAGATGTCTCGGCCGGCAACCATATGGCAGGCGCCGCCAGTGCGCTGAAAGACGATCACATCCTTGACCGACTCGCACCCACCCAGCGCAATGCCCTCGTCGACGGCCGGCTTGAGCGGGATCTTCTTGCCACCGCGGCATTGCTCGTCGGCGGTAATCACTGCTACGGCACCGGCGTCGTTGATCCGGTCACGTACCGACTGTGCCGAAAAACCACCGAAAACGACCGAGTGAATGGCGCCGATGCGCGCACAGGCCTGCATCGCAACGATGCCCTCAACGCCCATCGACATGTAGATCAGCACCCGGTCGCCCTTCTTGATGCCTCGTGCGCGAAGCCCATTGGCGAACTGGCTGACTCGCGACAGCAGTTCATGGTAGGTCACCCGTTTGACTTCGCCGTCATCGGCTTCGAAAACGATCGCCACCTTGTCGCCGAGACCGGCTTCGATATTGCGATCGAGGCAGTTGTACGAAACATTCAGTGTGCCATCGGCAAACCACTTGAAGAAGGGCGCATTGGAATCGTCAAGCACCTGCGTAAACGGCGTTCTCCAGGACACATGCTCACGGGCCAGACGGCCCCAGTAACCGGTGTAATCGTTTGCTGCCTCGGCGCACAGCGCCCGGTAGGCGTCCATGCCCGAAATCGTGGCCTGCTTGACAAATTCAGCAGAGGGCTCAAAAAAATTTACGGCCTCGTTCAATGACATGTCCGGTCTCCTGTTTAGGTATTGGTAGAGAATTCAAGAAAGCGATGCTGCAAGTAACGAAAAACTCGTTGTTCGCGCCCCCTGCCCAGCGAAAGGCAGATCTATAAGCGGCTGGTCCTGCCTCTTGTCACGCCAAGTGGGCCAGATTAGACGCCGCCAATCTTACATACCACTTACGGCATGCCGCAACACAACGGAAACAGGCCTTGATGCTAGAATCTCGCTTCCCACCTCTTCCACCGCTAAGCAAATGGCCTCCCTGAAACCCGCTGTTGATAAACTCGAGATGTTCATCTTCTGGAGCCGCTGGCTGCAGGCACCGCTCTATCTGGGGCTGATCATTGCTCAGGGCGCGTATGTCTATCTGTTCATGATCGAGTTGTCACACCTGATTCACAACCTCTTTTTCAGCAGCACGAGGATCAGCGAGACCGAGGTGATGCTCGTCGTCCTCGGCCTGATCGACGTGGTGATGATCGCCAACCTGCTGATCATGGTGATCATCGGCGGCTACGAAACCTTCGTCTCCCGACTCGACCTCGAAGGCCACCCCGACCAGCCGGAATGGCTCTCGCACGTCAATGCCGGGGTGCTCAAGATCAAACTGTCGACGGCGATCATCGGCATCTCGTCGATCCATCTGCTGAAGACCTTCATCAATGCAGCGAATTTGAGCGAGCATACGATCATGTGGCAAGTCATGATCCACGCCCTTTTTCTGTGCTCGGCGCTAGCCATGGCCTGGGTCGACCGCCTCATGACCCAGACCATCCTGCTCGGAAAGTCACCGCACACCGCACGGCACTGAACAGAGACCCGCCGCGGGGAGGGGCCCCGCGAGCCACCCACGAGAGAGAACCTGAAATGACCACGATCAAGCAGGAAGATTTCATCCAGAGCGTAGCCGACGCATTCCAGTACATCAGTTACTACCATCCGCTTGACTACATCAAGGCGCTCGGCGCCGCTTACGAGCGCGAGCAGAGCCCGGCCGCCAGGGATGCGATCGCCCAGATCCTCACCAACAGTCGCATGTGTGCCGAGGGCCACCGCCCGATCTGCCAGGACACGGGGATCGCGGTGATCTTCCTCAAGGTCGGCATGGACGTCAAATGGGAAGCCACCCTGTCGGTCCAGGAAATGTGCGACGAGGGCGTGCGCCGCGCCTACAACAACCCGGATAACAAGCTGCGGGCCTCGGTGCTGCTCGACCCGGCCGGCGCACGCAAGAACTCGCGCGACAATACGCCTGCAGTCGTGCATTATGAAATCGTTCCCGGACATCATCTCGAAGTCATCTGCGCTGCCAAGGGCGGTGGTTCGGAAAACAAGTCCAAGTTCTACGCGCTCAACCCCTCGGACTCGATCGTCGATTGGGTTCTCAAGACCGTACCGACGATGGGTGCCGGCTGGTGTCCACCGGGAATCCTGGGCATCGGCATTGGCGGCACACCCGAGAAGGCCATGCTGCTGGCCAAGGAATCGCTGATGGCGCCGGTCGACATGCACGAGTTGATCGCCCGTGGCGCGAGCAATCGCGTCGAGGAACTGCGCCTGGAGCTTTACGAAAAAGTCAATGCGCTGGGAATCGGCGCGCAGGGCCTCGGCGGACTGACCACCGTCCTCGACGTCAAGATCCTCGACTACCCGACACATGCGGCCAGCCTGCCGGTGGCGATGATTCCCAACTGTGCCGCGACGCGGCACGCGCACTTCCATCTCGACGGTTCCGGGCCAGCCATTCTGATACCCCCGGACCTCAGCGAATGGCCCGAAGTCAACTGGACGCCCAATACCGAGACCTCGACGCAGGTCAACCTCGACACCCTGACACCGGCCGAGGTTGCCTCCTGGAAGCCCGGTCAAACGCTGCTCCTCAACGGCAAGATGCTGACCGGTCGCGACGCCGCCCACAAACGCATTCAGGACATGTTGGCCAAAGGCGAAAAGCTGCCGGTTGACTTTACCAACCGCGTCATTTATTACGTTGGTCCGGTTGATCCGGTTCGCGACGAGGTCGTTGGCCCGGCCGGCCCAACGACCGCCACGCGGATGGACAAATTCACCGAGATGATGCTCGCCCAGACCGGGCTGATCTCGATGGTCGGCAAAGCAGAGCGTGGCCCGACCGCGATCGAAGCGATCCGGAAACACCAGTCGGCGTATCTGATGGCCGTCGGTGGGGCAGCGTACCTGGTCGCAAAAGCGATCAAGACCGCCAGGGTGGTCGGTTTTGCCGATCTCGGCATGGAAGCAATTTACGAGTTCGAAGTCAGGAACATGCCGGTGACTGTCGCAGTGGATTCAACCGGAACATCGGTACACCATACGGGTCCGAAGGAATGGCAGGCCAGGATCGGCAAGATCCCGGTTGCCGTTGCCTGAATTTCCGGGAGATCACCGGGTCACAGGCAGGGAGCTGGTTCCGGACCGGCTTTACGGGGGAAAAAAGCATGGCGATAGAGCGGCCGATCGAGCGACATGGAACGACCCAACGGTATTCAGACATTTGTGCCCACGGGAATACCATCTATCTTGTTGAAACGCCGCAAACGCTTGACAGCAACGTCGCCACGCAAACACGCGAGGTGCTGGCCGGCGTCGAAAAACTTCTCGAACAGGTGGGAAGCGACAAGACACGCCTGCTGATGGTCACCATTTACCTGCGCGACATCGACGATTTGATCGCCGTCAACGCCGTCTGGGACCGCTGGGTTCCGCGCGGAACCGCACCGGCGAGGGTCTGTGTCGAAGCCAAGCTGGCCCATCACGATTTCCTCATTGAAGTTGCCGTCGTTGCCGCCCGCTAGCCGCCTGGCGAATCGGCTCGCCGGCAGCAGCCGGGCGTGCAGCATGCCAGTCAGCGCGCCGGGGCTGCCTGACGCCCCCCGCGCAAGTCCCGGCCTGACCCGATGATCGGCATTTTCGACAGCGGCATCGGTGGACTCTCGGTGTTGGCCGCCATCGCGCGTGCGCTGCCGCGCGCCGACCTGGTTTATCTCGCCGATACGGCTCATCTTCCCTATGGTGACAAGGACGACGCCTACATCCGCAGGCGTGTGCTGACGATCGGCAATCATCTGGTCGAGCAGGGCTGCGGGGTCATCGTCGTCGCCTGCAACACCGCCACCGCGGCCGCGGTCGCAGCCTTTCGCGAGCACTTTCCGAAGCTTCCCGTGGTCGGCGTCGAGCCCGGCGTCAAACCGGCCGCGGCCATGTCGCGCAGTGGTCGAATCGCTGTCCTGGCGACCCTGTCGACGGCGCGTAGCGAGCGCCTGGCACAGTTGATCCGGCAACACGCGGGTAGCGTCCAGGTCGAGGTCGAGGCCTGTCCCGGCTGGGCCACCCGCGTCGAAACCCTGTTCCTCGACGACCCGGATTTCGTCGAGGACGCGCGTCGTCATCTGGCGCCCTTGCTCGCTGCCGGCGTCGATCAGATCGTTCTTGGCTGTACCCATTACGCTTTCCTCAGCCCGGTGCTGGAACCGATCGTTGCCCACCAGGCAACGCTGGTCGACGTCGCCGACGCCGTTGCCCGCCAGTGCGTTCGCCTGGCCGGTACCGACGCACTCGGGTGCGGCCGACTGACGCTGCTGGCCACCGCGCAGCCCGAGAAACTGCAGGCTGCCCTGCCCGTTCTCGGTCTGCGCTGGCTCGACGACCGCCTGCACAGCGCCGCCCGCCTGGTCGTCGCCTGACGTTCACCATACATGGCCAAGGACACCCTCAACAAAGCAAGCATCAGCGAGTACGCGTCCTGGATCATTGCCTTGCTGGCCATGCTGCTGGTCATCGAGGTGCACCTGTTGCCGGCACTGATTGCCGGCTTGCTGGTGTATGAGCTGGTGCATGTGCTGGCACCGTTCTTTGCCCGCCATCTCTCGAGCACGCGCGCCAAGGCCATGGCCGTTGGTCTGGTCGTGTTGTGGGTCCTCGGCGCGGTCACTGCGGCAACGCTCGGGCTGATGGTCTTCATGAACAGCGAGGGCGGCAGTTTCGCTGCCCTGCTCGCGAAAATGGCCGAGATCGTCGAGACTTCCCGCTCGACACTGCCGAACTGGCTCGCCGACCTGCTGCCGCGAGGCGGCGAGGCCATTCGCGAACGAGCCGGCCACTGGCTACGCGAACATTCGGCCGAACTGCAGATGATCGGCAAGGAAACCGGCCGCCTGCTCGCACACCTGCTGATCGGCATGGTCATCGGCGGCATGGTGTCCTTATCCGAGGCGGACACCGGCGAAAGCATGGGGCCGCTGGCACGCGCGCTGGCGGAGCGGGTTTTTCGCCTCGGCGAGGCCTTCCGCCGGATTGTCTTCGCGCAGGTCCGGATCTCGGCGCTCAACACCGCCTTCACCACGCTCTACCTCGTCGTTGTGCTACCGCTCTTTGGCGTGCACCTGCCGCTCACCAAGACCATGATCGTCGTCACCTTCATCGCCGGCCTGCTGCCGGTCGTCGGCAACCTGATCTCCAATACCGTGATCTTCGTCGTCAGCCTGGCACACTCGCCCGGCGTGGCGATCTCGTCACTGGCCTTCCTGGTATTCGTCCACAAGCTCGAGTATTTTCTCAACGCGCGTATCGTCGGTGCCCAGATCCGGGCCAAGGCCTGGGAACTGCTGACCGCGATGCTGATCATGGAGAGCAGCTTCGGCCTCGCCGGTCTGGTGGCCGCGCCGATCTGCTACGCCTGGCTCAAGGACGAACTGTCGAGTCGGGAACTGATCTGAGACGCCAGGCGAGGTGCTGGCCAGCACGGCAAGGACTTTGCCATCTGCATCGCGGAAGTACGTACATGTCGCTGCGCAGGAAATCGGCAACGGGCCAGTCCTCTCAGAAATACCGCCACCAGACATAAACGTTGCAGATCGCGACATGGATCAGCATCAGCGGAAAGGCGATCCTGGTGTAGGCCATGAAGCGGAACGGAATGCCGTTGCGCTCGGCGATGCCGGCGACGGTCAGGTTGGCGCTGGCGCCGATCAGCGTGCCGTTGCCACCGAGACAGGCCCCCAGCGAAAGGCACCACCAGAGCGGCATCAGCGCGTCCGCGCCGCCGAATGCAGGCGCCATCGACTTGATCAGGGGAATCATGGTGGCCACGAAGGGGATATTGTCGACAATCGCCGACAGGAACGCCGATGACCAGAGGATACTGTAACCCGTGACCTTGAAATCGCCGCCGGTGGCGGCGAGCAACTGGTCGGCGAGCAGGCGCAGCAGACCGGCATGCTCGACACCGGCAATCACGATGAACAGCCCGACGAAGAAAAAGATCGTGATCCACTCGATCTCGTTGTACACCTTGACGACATTCTCCGACTGGTGCTCGGCCGGCTTGCCGAGGTTGTCGAGCATCAATAGCAGCGCCGCCCCCGCCATGCCGATGGTGCCCGATTCGAGCCCCAGCGACCGGGCCATGACAAAGGCCACGATCACCAGGGCCAGCACCAGCGAGGCTCGTTTCAGCAGCCGCGCATCGGTGATCGCCTCGCTTTCGTCGAAGGCCATGACTCGCGCGCGCAGTTCGGCCGTTGATGCCATGCCGCGCCCCCAGATGAGATGAATCGAGATGACATGCACGATCAGGATCACGGCGATCACCGGCGCAAGGTTGATCACGAAGTCGTTGAACGACAAACCGACCTGGCCGCCGATCAGGATGTTCGGTGGATCGCCGATCAGCGTCGCCGTACCCCCGATGTTCGACGCCAGGATCTGCGAGAACAGGAAAGGGTAGGGATTGACTTTCAGCGCTTCGGTGATGACCAGCGTCACCGGAACGACGAGGAGCACGGTGGTGACGTTGTCGAGCAGCGCGGAAACGACGGCGGTGACCACGGCCAGCATGGCGAGAATGCCGGACGGATTGGCTTTCACCAGTTTCGCCGACCAGATCGCCAGATACTCGAAAACCCCCGACTTGCGGGTAATCGAGACGATGACCATCATCCCGACGAGCAGGCCGATGGTGTTGAAATCGACGCCGGCGACCGCCTGCTCCTGCGTCAGCAGGCCGAACATGACCATCAGCATGGCCCCGAGCAGCGCGATGATCGAGCGGTTCAGCCGCTCGCTGATGATCACGCCATAGGTGACGATCATCACCACGGTCGCCAGCCACAGGGGATTGAGGCCCAACAGGACCCCGGAAGCAGCAGCATGCATTACTTGACCCTCCCGATGCGGGCGAGAACATCCCAGACCGAAACGATGCCGAGCAGTTTCCCGTTCTCGACGACGGGCAGGACGTTGCGCTGCCGGTAGAGGAAAAGCAGGGCATTCATCAGCGGGGTGTCCGGGGAAAGCACCGGCACCTCCCGGTCAAGGTGCTTGCTGACCGGGTCATTGGCGGCGGCCGCCATTCGTTCCTGCAGGTCGGCCAGCGAGTCCCGGATGAAGCCGACCTGCAGGAGGCGGGCCAAAGGTTGCTGATCGGTATCGCGCGACAGAACCCGCGGCATGGCCAGTGCGACCAGCCGGCTGCGGGGCAGCATGCCGACGTAGCGGCCATCCGTATCAACCACCGGCAGCGCCGGCAAGCGCTCCCGGACCATCGTCTGCAGGGCAACCGATACCGAGTCGGCCGGCTTGAGCACGGCCGGTGGATCCGACATGATCGACCGGCACAAGGATTCTTGATCGTGTTTCATGAAGCTCCTCTGGAGTCACCGCGAAGGCCGCGAACGCTCTTCGGAGCATTCCGGAGAAGCGGAAAATTCGACGGCTGGCCGGAGTATGCCGAATCGTGCGAGCCGCTGTCAATCGCCAACCTGCCGCCGACAAGTCCCTGTTTTTTCTGACGTGACGGGCCTGCGGCGGGATTTTGGCAGTTTCCCGGGAGACGGCGGGAAGCCTCCCGTTTTGTCCATGAAAAGCGATGAAACATGACTTTTACATGATCCGCGGAGCCTGCCCTCCAGCTTCAACCCCGTTGCGACCGCAAGACTTCTGAGGATTTTTCGGAAGGTTGTCAGGGTTTTGCTGCACGCAGCGCGCGATCGCGGCACCTAGAAGGACATCCAGAAGGACCACCCAGGAGCGCCTGGGCGATCAAGGAAGCGCTTGTCTGATCGGCTGCGGGCCGGACACTCGCCTGGAAGGGTCTCCCGGCCACACGAGCGAATTGGTCATGGCCCCGATCCAGCGTGTCGAGGGCGGGAATCAATCGCCCGCTCGACTGCCAACCGCCGATTCACTCAAAAACGCTGACCGTCAGCGGAGCCATTTCCTTATAGAGCAGCCCGAGCGGCGGCTTGCGCGAAACGGCGATGATCCGGGTGCCCGGCGGGTAGATCAGGTGATAGGCAAGAAACATGTGCGCCTCCTCGCTGCCGAGCAGCAGTTCGCGCAAAGCGGCATAGCCGGGATGGCCCAGAACCTCGACTTCGTCGTAGTGGTGACGGTTGAGCCGTATTGAGCGCCGGTGGAACTCGATTTCGGGATGGTTTTCGCCAAGCAGTTCGTGCATCAAGCGATAGCGGATCTCCGGCAGGACGATCACCCCGACGCTGTCGGCACCCACCAGCCACTCGACGGCTCTGGCTTCTCCGACCGGGTCCGGCTCGTGGTCGCCAAACGCCTGGCACCAGCGTGGAAAGTACGCCGAGTAACGACGAATGATCTTTTCCATCACCGAATGCCGCTAGCAGCCACTGGTCGCGCGGTCGATCAGATGACTCACCACGTCGGTATCCGAGACGAAGCCCTCCAACTCGTTGTTGTCGATGACCAGCACGCTCTTGACCGAGTACTGGACCATCAAACGCGCCAGATAGCGGATCTCGAGATGCTGCGAAACCTGCAGCGCCGGCTTCTGGGCAATGTCATAGACATTGAGCAGGTCAATGTCGCCATCTTCGGCGATCACTGCCCGGGCGACATCGCGATAGGCGATCAGACCGTAGGCATCCCCCGAATGGCGTTTCTCGACCACCAGCGACTTGACGCCGCGTTCCTTCATCATCAGCAGCGCCTCCCGGACGGTAGCCAGCGGACTGATGGTGACAATTTTCTTCTTCATGATTCCGGCAACCAGCATGGCAAACACTCCTTCAGTCAATGATCGTGATCAGCAAGCGGGCAGGCCCATATCCGCAGGCGCTCACAGTTCCTCCTCGACTTCGCGCCGGAAAGCCTGCATTTGCGCCAGGCCGATGCCGACCACGCTGCCCAGCGGCAACGAAAAAGCCAATCCTCCCCCCGGCAGGTCCATCTTCATCTGCATCTTGACCGTTCTCAGAATGCGCATCGCGAGCTGCTTCTCGACCACACACAGCAGCAACGACTCCTTGCGCTCCAGACCCAGCCCGAGGAAGGTCTTGCGCTCGTTGTGCCGCAGGCCCTTGCCCTTGAGGATGGTGATGCCGGTCGCACCGGCCTCCTTGAGAATTTCGACCGCCCGGTTCTCGTCTTCATCCGGAACGATCAGCAGCACAGCAGAGAATTTCATGGACCGATCTCCTTGACAGGTTTCCTCGATCGCAGCCACCAGTTGGCCAGCATGCCATAGGACATGACGATGATCATCGGCAGCAGCGAGGCGAAAGCAATCAGGCCGAAACCGTCGATCATCGGGTCGCGACCCGGCGTTCGCTCGGCCAGCCCGACACCGAGTGCGGTCACCAGCGGCACGGTCACCGTCGAGGTGGTCACGCCACCGCAGTCATAGGCGATCGGCACGATGAAGTCGGGGGCAAATCTGGTCATCGCCAGCACCAGCAGGTAGCCGGGAATCAGCCAGTAGGCGATGTTCGTGCCGTCGATGATGCGTGCGCAGCCGATGACGATGCCGATGCCCACCCCCACCGAGACCAGAAAGCGTAGCCAGAACCCCTTGAGCTGCCCGAGGCTGACCTCATCGGCCTTGATCGACAGTGCGATCAGCGCCGGCTCGGCCATGGTCGTTGCAAAACCGATCAGGAAGCCGTAGAGGTAGACCGCCCACATCGGTACGCCGTCGCGCATCAGACCACGGGTCATCTCGTCGCCCAACGGAAAGAGACCGACCTGCAGCCCCTCGTCGAACATGAACAGGCCGACGGCCACCAGCACCATGCCGACCGCCAGGCCCCTGGGATCGGCCAGCGGACGGCGCAGGATGACGAAGCTCGAAAACAGCACGACGGCGATGATCGGCAGCAGGTTCCTGACCATGATCAGAAAATCGATCAGCATCTCGAGTGCCGCATACTGATGCTGATCGTCGCTCGGCATCATCACCACCGACGTGCCGGCCGCGGCGGGAACAAAGAACAGGATGCCGTAGAGCTGAATGATGATCATCGGCGCCAGCGCACCGAAGGCGATCAGACCAAAACCGTCGAGCAGCGGATTGCGTCCGCGGATGCTGGTCGCCAGACCCACCCCAAGCGCGGTCAGCAGCGGTGCGGTGACCGTCGAGGCGACGACGCCGCCGGAATCGAAGGCCAGGCCGACCAGTTGCGGCGGCGAGAAAATGGTCAGGACGATGACCAGAAGATAACCCGGAATCAGGTAATTGCCGATCGAGTGGCCGAGGACGATACGCCAGACGCCGACCACTACTGCAATGCCGACGCCGAGCGCCGCCACCATGCGCAGCGTCAGCGCCCCCATGCTGCCTCCCGAGACCGCCTCCGCCTTGTAGGCGACGGCCATCAGCGCCGGCTCGGCGGCCACCGAAGCAAAACTGACGAAAAAGGCAAAGAAGACCAGCCAGAGAAACGAGCCGCGCCGGGCAAAGTCGAAAGCCATCGTCTCGCCGGCCGGAAAGATCGCCGCGTCGAGCCCCTTGACGAAGAGCGCCAGGCCGAGGAGAACGACGGCAAAGCCGCCGATCAGCGCCGCCGGACTGTCGGGCATGCGCTGGATGAAAAACACCTGGAACAGGACGACCACGATCAGTGTGGGTGCCAGGTCGCGTGCTGCCTCGTGCAGGAGCTCGCGGATGACGCGAAACAGCGAGCCGAGCCCCATCCTAACTCCGGCAACCGGCACGACGAGGCGCACAAGCCGGCATGTCCGAGAGCGCCGATCGCCAAGTCATCGGTTGCGCAACATCGAGCGGATCAGTCGTTCTGGGCATGGACCCGGATGATGCCGCAAGTTCGCCGGTGCCGCAAGTCCCTGCAAAAAAAAGCAAAAAAATCACTCCGACATGGCGCGCGAGCACAGCAGCTCGCGCACCGCCGGTCGTCAACCGTCGCCGGAGGACGGCAGCGCTGCCACAAGGCCGCCACAGGCATGCCATGGCGTCCCGCGCGACCGGTTCCCGATTGACGGTGGCAGACCGGAAAGGCCATACTCCTGTCCGCATCATCAACGGTTCTCGCGCTGCAGGCGTACGGCCCCGGATCGCGGGCCTGCGGTTGTGCTGCACTTGTCGCCGACATCGACGATCGCAGCTGGCGTTGCTGCGCTGCCGGTCCCGCAGCCGGAACCACGTTCTGTCGTTCTTCACGGCAAGGCCTGTCCATGATCGACCGCTTCGCGCCCGTGGTCTACATTCTCGGCATCCTGATCGTCGGCTTCGGCGTGCTGATGCTGCTCCCGCTCGGCGTGTCGTGGGTGGCCGATGACGGCGCGCACAGTGCCTACGACGAGGCCGTCCTGATCACCATTGCCACCGGCGGCGCGCTGACCTTCGCCGTGCGCCACCGGCGACGCGAGATGCGTGTGCGCGAGAGCTTCCTGCTGGTCGCGCTGATCTGGTCGCTGCTGCCGGCTTTCGGCGCCCTGCCGCTGTACCTGCACATCCGCGAACTGTCGTGGACCGACGCCTACTTCGAAGCCGTTTCGGGATTGACGGCAACCGGCGCGACGGTTCTTTCCGGTCTCGACCACTTGCCGCTGTCGATCAATTTCTGGCGTACCTTCATGCACTGGGTCGGCGGGCTCGGCGTCGTCGTTTTGGCGGTGGCGATCCTGCCGCTGCTCGGCTTCGGTGGCCGCAGCATGCTCAAGGCGGAAACGCCAGGTCCGATGAAGGAGAACAAGATCACACCGCGCCTGACCGAAACCGCCAAGGGCCTGTGGGTGGTGTATGTGATCCTGACGGTCGCCTGCGGCTTCAGCCTGTACCACGCCGGGATGATGCCGTGGGACGCGATGATGCACGCCTTCTCGGTCATGGGCCTCGGCGGCTTCTCGACCAAGGACGCCAGCCTCGGCCATTTCAACAGCCTCGAGATCGAGCTCGTCGTCATCCTCTTCGCGCTGCTCGCCGGCATCAACTACAGCACGCACTTCCTCGCGCTGGCAAAGAGATCGCTGCGCGCGTATCGCTTCGACGTCGAAGCGCACTATTTCCTCGGTTTCCTCGCGCTCAGCAGCCTTGGGCTGACGCTTTACCTGCTGCCGGACGACATCTACGGCGATTTTCTGACCACTTTCCGCTATGTCGCCTTCCACTCGGTGTCGCTCGCCACCTCGCTCGGCTTCGCCACCACCGATTATGCGCAGTGGCCGCTGTTCGCACAGTTGTGGGTCCTCTTCCTCGGCAGCTTCGTCGCCTGCTCGGGATCGGCCGGCGGCGGCATCAAGATGATCCGCGCGGTGATTCTCTACAAACAGGTGTTCCGCGAACTGATGCGGGCGATGCACCCGCACGGCCTGCAGAGCGTGCGTTTCGGGACGGGCGTCGTATCCGACCACGTGCTGCACTCGGTCCTTGGCTTTTTCTTCATCTACGTCGTCTCGATCGTCCTGTTGACACTGCTGATGATCGCCACCCGGCTCGATGTCATCACCGCCTTCTCGGCCGTCGTCGCCTGCCTCAACAATACCGGTCCCGGCCTCAACCTCGTCGGCCCGGCGACGACCTACGCCGTGCTCAGCGATTTCCAGACCTGGATCTGCACCTGGGCGATGCTGCTCGGCCGACTCGAGATCTTCACGCTGCTGGTCCTGCTGATGCCGGCTTTCTGGCGGCCTTGAAGGCACGGCAAAGGGGCCTGGCGCCGTCGGCAGGCGGCGCCGGCATGCTCGGACACACCCCCTTGCTACCAGCGAATCTGGACCTCCTGAATCACCTGCGGTGTCGCGCGCTGGATGGTGAACCGGATACCTTCGACTTCGATCGTCTTGCCGGGCGCGGGAATCTCGCGCGCATACTCGAGCAGGAAGCCCGAGAGTGTGTCGTAGCCACCTTGGCCGGGCAGCTTCAGGCCCAGTTTTTCGTTGAGCATCGCCGGGTCGGCGCGGGCGCTGACCAGGTAGTCATGGTGGCCAAGTTTCTTCAGCCATTCGGCGGGTTTTTCCTGCCGGTCGTATTCGTCCTGGATGTCTTCGACCACGTCCTCGATGATGTCCTCGATGGTGACGATCCCCTCGGCGCCGCCAAACTCGTCCATCACCACGGCCATCGCGTCGCCGTCCTTGCGCAGTTCGACGAGCATCGCCTCGGCGCTCTTGCTGGCCGGCACGTAGCGCGTCGGGCTGATGAAGGGCTCGATCGACGCCGATTCGTCTACCCCCAGCAGATCCATGCTGTTCAGCACGCCAATCACCCGGTCGATGCGTTCATCATAGACCGGCAGACGGACGTGCGAGCACTCTACCGCCAGGCGCACCGCTTCTCCGACCGTTGCGCGCTTCTCGATGGCATTCACGTCGATCAGCGGCACCATTACCTTGTAGACTGTCGTTTCGGAAAAATTGAACATGCGCCGGATCATCGTCTTTTCGATCTGCTGGATGTCGCCCCCTTCCTGCGGCGGCATCTGTACCATGCTCTGGATCTGCTCGCGCAGGGTAAAGGGGTTATGTTCTTCTCTCGCGCCCGCGAGGCGCGAGAGAAGCTTTGAAAGGGTCACGAAGAAGATCAGGATCGGCCAGAATACGATCGAAAAGAAGCGCAGGATGTAAATCACGTAAGGCGTGATCGTATCGGCGCGCTGCTGAAAGACGCTTTTCGGGACGATCTCGCCGAACACCCAGATCAGCGGCGCAACCAGGATGACCGCCAGCCAGCTTCCCGCCTCACCGAACAGTTCGATCATCAGCGCGGTGGCGATTGTCGAATTGGCTACCACCGCGATATTGGTGCCGACCAGTGTCGTAGACAGCAACCATTCCGGCCGCTTCTCGATCATTTCAAGCGCCAGACGCGCGCCACGCGAGCCTTTGGCGGCATCGTGACGCAGTTTCATTCGGTCGGCGCTGACGACGCCGAGTTCGGAACCCGAGAAGAAGCCCTCGGCGATCAGGCAGATGACCATCAGCAGGGCCGTGATCAAGATATCAGGCACTTACAGCCCCTCCCGTTTCTCGACGTTCTGGGTCGCAGCATCGGTCGGCACGTTCGCCGGCACCACGGTGGCTTCGCTGTCCGCGGTCGACGACACCTGCGCACCGACTTCATCGCTCGCCAAGCCCTCGATCACCGCCGGCAGGCGCTCGACCAGCACTTGCGTGATGCGGTTGTGCTCGATGGCTTCGACGGTAAACCTCAGACCACAGAGGTCAATGGCAGCACCACTGACCGGCAGCTCCCCAAAGGCTTCGAGGAGTGCTCCGGAAAGGGTCTCTACCTCTTCGCTCTCGATCTTCACTGCGAACTGCTGATTGAAATCATCCAGCGCCATGCTGGTATCGATCAGACGGCGGCCATCGGCCAGTTCGCTCACCAGATGACTGCTCATCACATCGCTGTCGGAAGGACTGGCGATTTCGCCGAAGACGCACTCGAGCAGGTCTTCCATCGTTACCAGCCCGGTGACGCCCCCGTACTCGTCGACGACCAGGGCAAAGGACAGCTTGCGCTGACGAAAGGTATGGAACAGCTCGACCGCCGGCTTTGATTCGGGGAAAAAATGCGGTTGCCGCAGCAGCTTGCGGAAGCCCTGCGGATCACGTTCCAGCCGGGCGAGATCGACACCGAGCAGGTCGCGAGCGTATAGAATTCCCAGAATGGCATCGCGGCGCCCCTTGTACACCGGGTAGCGTGACTGTCGGGTCGCCTTGATCTGTGCCAGCAACTCTGCCACCGGCAAATCCGCCGACAGGAACTGGATGTCCGAACGCGGGCGCATGAGGTCGCGCAGGGTCTTGTTGCCGAAGTCGAAGATTTTCTCGATGTACTGCGCTTCCTGGCTGTCGAGGGCGCCTTCGCCGACAGCATCGTGCACCAGCGTGCGGATCATGTCTTCGGTGACCAGGTTGCCCTGCGAACGCTGCTTGCCGACGATCAGGGTGATGAAGAAATCGGCAATGTAGCGGATCACTTCGCGCAGCGGCGTGATCAGGCTAGCGACGAGGGCGATTGGCCGGCACTCGAAGTTGGCAAACGCAACGTTATTGCGTATCGCCAGCACTTTCGGCGTGATCTCGCCGAACAGCAGCAGGATCGGCACCATCACCAGCAGGTTGATCATCTCGTTCTCGGCGCCGAACAGGTGGATGACCATCGCCGCCGAGATCACCGACGCCGAGACATTGACAAACTCGTTGCCGATCAGGATGGTGACGATCAGTCGCCGCGGTTCGCTGCGCAGGCGTTCAATGAGTTCGATGCGCGGATTCTTCGCCGCGCGCATCTGGTCGAGCTGGAAAGAACTCAGCGAGAACAGAGAGGTCTCGGTGCTCGAAAAGAAGCCCGAGAATCCCAGCAGAATGACGAAGATGATCAATTCGATCCATAGTGCGGGGTCCATTTCCCAACTCCCAATATCATGATCATGAAGCATGACGGATGCTTCCCGGCAAGCGGTGTCGAAGGCGACGACTTGCCGACTGAGGCGGGTGTTGGCCCGACCCGCAAAGCGACTCATTCTGCGATGACGTGATGCAATAGTCAAATGCTATTCGCTTCGACGCTGCAACCGGAGCGCAACGCAGGTGCGGACACGAAGCGGCGACACGCGCTGTCGTGCCAGTGTCCCGTCAGTCGCCGGAACCGGTCTCGACAGCGCTTGCACTCGCTCATGCACTGGTGTATTCAGGGCGTGTCAGTAACCATCCCCCGGCAAAGCCGGGGGCTTTCATTATGTGAGCC
>NZ_JDSS02000021.1:245600-257128 GCF_000584955.1 Candidatus Accumulibacter vicinus | reverse complement strand
TTCCAGTCCCCCGGCAGAGCCGGGGGATTTCCCATTTTTGGTTAAACAATAGTCACGCCCAAGCCGTGCAGTACGCGTTGTTGTCACAATTGGCCTGAAGCTTGTCCATAGCTACCCAAAGATCAACTCGAGGATTGTTGAAATGCTGACTTCGCTCGTCATCGTATTTGTCATTGCCTATGCCGCCATCGCACTGGAGCATCCGATCAAGATCAACAAGTCTGCCTCTGCGCTGGTAGGCGCAGGGCTGCTCTGGACGATCTATGCACTGGCTGGGGGCGATGCCCACAAGGTCGGGGAAGAACTGAGCGAATCCGTCATGGCAACAGCCCAGATCGTGTTTTTCCTGATGGGTGCCATGACCATTGTGGAAGTCGTCGATGCTCACAACGGCTTTGAAGTCATTACTAGACGTATTCGTACAACCAGGCTGTCGTCGCTGATGTGGCTGGTCGGCTTTGTGACGTTCTTCCTCAGTTCGGTGCTGGATAACCTGACCACTACCATCGTCATGATTTCCCTCATGCGGAAGCTACTCGCCAAGCATGAAGACCGTCTGTTCTTTGCAGGCATCATCGTCATTGCAGCCAATTCGGGTGGTGCATGGTCTCCGATTGGCGACGTGACCACCACCATGCTCTGGATCGGCGGCCAGATCACGACACTGGCCATCATGAAGTCGGTCTTCATCCCCGCGATGTTAAGCATGGTGGTTCCGCTGGCAGTGACGGCTTATGTCCTGCGCGGAAAGCCTGTCGAGTCGCCGCAAATACGCGCGAGTGATCATGGCCTGGATACCACCGACTTTGAACGTAATCTGATGTTCTTCATGGGCATTGGCATTCTGGTCGCCGTTCCTGCATTCAAGACCATCACCCATCTGCCACCCTTCATGGGCATTCTGTTCGGTCTGGGCATCCTCTGGCTGGTCGGCGATCTGGTCCATCGCAAGAAAGAGAGCGAAAGCAAGCAGCACCTGACACTGGTACATGCTCTCAGCCGCATCGACATGAGTTCCATCGTGTTCTTCATCGGCATCCTGCTTGCCGTCGCCACCTTGGAGCATACTCATATCCTGACTTCACTAGCGCAATGGCTGGATCAGACCGTGGGGCGGCAGGATGTGATCGTCCTGATCATCGGCATCGTCAGCGCAGTGGTCGATAACGTCCCGCTAGTCGCAGCGTCGATGGGAATGTATAGCCTAGAGCAATACCCGACTGACCACTTCCTCTGGGAGTTCCTTGCCTACTGCGCGGGGACAGGTGGTTCGATTCTCATCATTGGTTCGGCAGCGGGCGTCGCTGCCATGGGCTTGGAGAAGATTCACTTCTTCTGGTACGTGAAGAAGATCAGTTGGCTGGCTCTGATCGGCTACTTCGCTGGGGCGGGTGCCTACTTGCTCCAATATCAGGCCTGATTAGCAAGCTCCTTCGCCTCGACGGAGGCAACGTTCCGAGCGTAGCCACGAGAAGCCAGCCGGGAAACGTCTCGAGATGAAATCGCCGGTTGAAGCGATGAGCGAACGCGGCCAAGTAGCGCGAGCCGTACTTGGCGAAGTCGAGGGCATGGTAAGCGCCGCTCAAACTGGTCTTGCGGTTACCGAGAACGATATAACCTGTTTGCCGTTGCCCAGAAAGTTTTTTGTTGCACCGCACCATTATCTGCTATATTGTATGCGTCCGCCACTTGCATGCCGACGCCAGGCAGGAAATGTATGTACATCGTAGATGACCCCACCCTTGCGCTGATTACCCGTTTTGTGGGTGATTCCCCGAATCAGGAATGCTCCGATGCCGAGTTTTTCCGCCAACAGCTTTCTGCCATCGAAGCGCATGTCGAGCGCTTTCCTGCCGCTGAAAGGGAGATGCGTGCACTGGCGTGGATTGAGGCGAATGCCAGACAGTATCGCCAGCAGTGGCAAAAACAGGCGGCCATCAGTTCCCTGGCCAGTACGCGCTGCCCGGATTGCCCGATCGCGGGTGGCGACAGGCACATGCCTTGTGCCATCCACACACGCTGGCTGGCTCTCCTCCGACGCTACGCGGCAGGCGAGCTGTCTTCAAATGCTTATGTGGAACAAAGCCTGGCGTTATTGGCCACACACAAGGACCGGCTGAAGGTTGGCCATCTTCGCGCGTCACCGCGGCACGTCGATGCACACCAAGACCTTTTCATGATCCCGGCAGGCGCCCCACGGGGTCCGGAAAGGGAAAGACTGCATGACTGATTGGCAGCGTGATTGTTGACACCACTGGATCGGAAAGGGGGAAGTGCAATGCAAATCGCGGTTCTGGGTGCCGGTGCCTGGGGTACTGCCCTGGCGATCTCCTTTGCCCACCGTCATTCCGTCAGCTTGTGGGCACGCGATCCTGAAAAGGCTGCACGCATGCAGGCGGCCAGTGAAAACAGCCGCTACCTGCCGGGCCATCGCTTTCCTGCTTCGCTGCGGGCGACGGCTGATTTTTCGGCAGCCAGCAAGGATGCCGAGCTGATGATCATCGCTGCACCTCTGGCTGGTTTGCGTACTGCGCTGCAGCATCTGCGCGATGTCGAGGTCGAAACGCCCTTCCTCTGGGTCTGCAAGGGCCTGGAAAAGGGGACTGGACTGCTGCCGCACCAGGTCGTTCGCGAAGTGCTCGGCGAACGCTTGTGCGGCGTACTCACAGGGCCGAGCTTTGCCGATGAACTGGCTCACGATTTGCCGACGGTGGTGACGATCGCGTCGACCGACGCGAACTTCGCACTGCGCTGTGCCGAAGCCTTGCGTGGGCCGCGGCTGCGCATTTATGCCAGTGACGACGTGATCGGCGGTGAAGTGGGCGGTGCCGTCAAGAATGTCATGGCCATCGCCACCGGCGTTTGTGACGGTCTCGGGTTGGGGATGAATGCCCGCGCCGCCCTGATGACGCGTGGGCTGCACGAAATCGCCCGTTTTGGCAAGGCGCTGGGGGGACATGCCGACACCTTCATGGGCTTGTCCGGAATGGGCGACCTGTTTCTGACCTGCACCGGCGACCTCTCACGCAACCGGCGCGTGGGCCTGTTGCTGGCCACCGGCAAGCCTCTCGATCAGATTACCCATGAACTGGGCCAGGTTGCCGAAGGCGTGCCTGCCGCGCACGAGGTGCAACGCCGCGCCGCTGCACTCGGCGTCAAGATGCCGATTACCGACTGGGTCTGTACGCTGCTCGACGGCAGCGTGACGCCGATCGAAGGTGTCGCCGCGCTGATGGAACGGGACATCGGTTTCGAGGGCAGGTAACGCGCGATGCTCTGTCCCTTCACCCGCCGGATTCATACGGCGCCGAGGTAGCCGATCTGCCGCCAGGCTTCATACACCGTCACGGCGACAGCATTGGAGAGGTTGATGCTGCGATTGTTTGGCCGCATCGGCAGGCACAGGCGTTGCTCGACAGCAAACTCGGCGAGAATTTCTACCGGCAGTCCGCGCGTTTCGCAACCGAAGACCAGCGCATCGCCGACCCGAAAATCGGCCATGGCAGGACGGCGGGTCCCCTGGGTGGTCAGTGCAAAACGCCGCCCCGGCGGCGAAAGTGCAGCCAGAGCCGCACAGCAGTGGGTCCAGTCGGGATGAATCTGCACGCTCGCCAATTCGGCGTAGTCCATGCCGGCGCGCCGCAGGCGGGCTTCGGTCAGCGCGAAGCCGAGCGGTTCGACGAGGTGCAGGCGCGCACCGGTATTGGCACACAGGCGGATCACATTACCGGTATTGGGCGGGATTTCCGGGTGGACCAGGACGACCTCGAACATCTCTGCTCGGCACCTGCCAGCGGCTTGATCGGGCGGCGACTCAGCGCAGGCCCAATACGTCCTGCATGTCGAACAGGCCGGATTTCCGCTGCGCCAGAAAATGCGCCGCACGCAGGCTTCCCAAGGCATACGGCATGCGACTGCCCGCCTTGTGGCCGATTTCGACGCGCTCACCAGTGCCACAGAACATCACTTTGTGATCGCCGACGATGTCGCCGCCGCGGATGGTCGCAAAACCGATGCTCGACTGCGGCCGCTCACCGGTGACTCCCTCGCGCGCGTAGACGGCGCACTGCCTGAGTTCCCGCCCGAGCGCCTGTGCCACCACCTCACCCATGCGCAACGCGGTCCCCGAGGGGGCGTCGACCTTGTGCCGGTGATGCGCCTCGACAACCTCGACATCGTAGCCTTCGCCGAGAATCCGGGCCGCGACATCGAGCAGCTTGAAAACCACGTTGACGCCGACGCTCATGTTCGGCGCCAGGACCACCGGGATATCCTCTGCTGCGGCAGCAATCGCCGCCTTGTCCGCAGCGTCGAAACCGGTGGTACCGATGACCATTGCCACGCCATGGCGGCGGCAGATTTCGAGATGCTGGAGAGTCGCCACAGGGCGTGTGAAGTCGATCAGGCAGGAGGCCTGGGCAATGCCGGCGTCGCAATCGCTGCTGACCAGGACACCGCAGGGCATCCCCACCAGTTCGCCAGCATCCTTGCCCTGTTCGGGAACGTCAGGCCGATCAATTGCCGCGACCAGCTTCGCCGCAGCATCTTTCAGCGTGACCTCGAGCAGCATGCGTCCCATGCGCCCGCCTGCACCGGCGATCGCGATCCTCAATCCATCCATGTCAGAATCCCATGCTTTCCATGATCGTGCCGAAGAAACCGGGCCCGTCCGGAGGCGGTAGCACCGTACTGCCATCTGCCGGCAGCGAGCCCAGATCGATTTCCCGGTTGCGCACCTCGAAAACCGCTGCAGCGTCGGTGGATTGCACCGGGGCCACATCACCGGCGACACTCCGCAGTTTGCCGTCGGCGTCAAAAAAGACCGTAAACCGGCGCGTCTCGACCTCTCCCGAATTCCCTTTCTTCAGCCAATAGAAGTAATCCCAGCGGTTGGCGTGAAACATGTCCGTCAACACCGGCGTGCCGAGAATGAAGCGCACCTGATCCTTGGTCAGGCCGGGGCGCAACTGGGAAACCATTTCCTGCGACAGAACGTTACCCTGCTGCACGTCAATCCGGTATTCGTTGACGATGCGCGGTACCGTCGAGCAAGCGGCCAGCGTGCAGAGAACCGTGACAGGAATGGCGAGGCGAGGAAAGATCATGTTCAGGTCGGATCGTGGTAAGTGATCAATACGAGCAATGGCAAGCGACACGGCCGCGCCGGAAGACGGATCGTGTGCGATCCGACGGAAAGCCTTGCGGCAGTGCCGCGCGGCTGCCATCGAGGGTATATCATACCCGAATCCCTCCCTTCGTAGCCGATAAGGTAAGCCGATGAGCAACTCTGACAACCTCAAGAACATGGGGCTGAAAGCCACCATTCCACGCCTCAAGATCCTCGCCCTGTTCGAGAAGACCGAGATCCGCCATCTCACTGCCGAGGATGTCTATCGGCTGTTGCTCGCCGAAGACCTGGACATCGGCCTGGCCACCGTCTATCGCGTCCTGACCCAGTTCGAACAGGCGGGTCTGCTTGAGCGCCACTATTTCGAATCAGGCAAGGCGGTCTTCGAGTTGAGTCCCGGACAGCACCATGATCACCTGGTCTGTGTAGACTGCGGCCGCGTTGAGGAATTTTACGATGCCGAGATCGAACGCCGGCAAATGAGGATTGCCAAGGAACGTGGTTTCGTCATTCGCGAGCACGCGCTTTATCTCTACGCCGAATGCACCAAGACGGAATGCCCGTATCATGGCACTTCGCCCAGGCATGCCGGCGAGCGCAGCAAGACGCCCTCCTGAGCAGCGCTTACCAGAGAGCGGCGCCAAAAGCCCTGGCGAACAGATTGGCGATTTGATCCCGGCTTGGACGATGGTTCTGGCCACCCCGATGGGCGATCTTGAGGGTGCCCATCACCGCGGCAAGCTGACCAATCTTCTCCCAGTCCCAGCCGGCGGCAATTCCGTAGAGCAGGCCCGCGCGGTAAGCGTCACCGCATCCGGTGGGGTCAACGACGGCGTCGGCCTGGACACAGGGAATCTCATGGCAGCGGCCGCCGGCATAAATTCGCGAACCGGCACCGCCCAGAGTGATGACCAGTGCTTCCACTTCGCCAGCGAGCTGCTCGATCGACCGGCCAGTCCGGTCACACAGCAGCTTCGCTTCGTAATCGTTGAAACAGGCGTAATTGGCCAAATGCATGAAGTTCATCAGATCGTCACCGGAGAACATCGGCAGGCCCTGACCGGGGTCGAAGACAAAGGGCACCGCTGCCGCCGCAAAGTCCTGCGCGTGCTGCAGCATACCGTCACGCCCATCGGGTGCGACGATGCCGAGCGTCGCTCCCTCGACATCGGCAACCCGATTGAGGTGCGAGTACATCATCGCGCCGGGGTGGAAAGCGGTGATCTGGTTGTCGTCGAGGTCGGTGGTAATGAAGGCCTGCGCGGTAAAGCTTCCGGCAATCCGGCGCACATACGCGCGCGTCAGGCCATGGTCATCGAGCCGCGCCAGATAGGGGTCGGCATCGTCGCCCACCGTGGCCATGATCAAGGGGTCGCCACCGAGCAATTTGAGATTGTAAGCAATGTTGCCCGCGCAACCGCCAAACTCCCGTCGCATCTCGGGCACCAGAAAAGCGACATTGAGAATGTGAATCTGCTCGGGCAGGATGTGATTCTTGAAACGATCATGGAAAACCATGATGTTGTCGAAGGCGATGGAGCCGCAAATGAGCGTAGGCATGGACTTTCCGGAGTATTCAGCGGGTTGCAAAAGGAAGGAGTGGCAGCCACAGGCCTGTTCGGCCCCGGCAGCTTCCGGGGATAGGTACCATCAAGGATAGAAGACGTAAAGCCGATAACCGGCAGCATTGATCCCGCTGGCCTCGAGCCATAGTCTGAGTTCGAGGTCGGCATGGGCCGCGAACGATTCATCCGGCAGCCCCGAAGGTGGCAGATACTCATCGGGCTGCAACACGCGGCGTGCGACCACCTTGTCATGGGTGTCGGTGAGCGTCAGTTCCAGCGCCGGGTAGGCCTGCGCATACGCCGCCCGGTTACGCAGCGTGGCTTGCAGAGCGAGCAGTTTATGGCGTCCCGGATCGGTCTGCAATTCCGATGTCTCGATGCTCACCCACTCTGAATGGCGCGGCAGCGGCATGTCGGCCCCCAAGGCATCACTCAGCGCCGCCAGCACTGGCCGCAAGCCGGGTAGACCGAGCGCGATGGCCACACGAAAATGAAACACCCACTGGCAGGCAAGCATCACGGCAAGCAGCAGGGCGACGGTCGCGTAGGGCTTGGTCATGGCCCTGTCCGCCGGCAACGCCGGCCTGCCCATCAAGCCTTCGAGCCACCTGCCGTAGGCCAGCGTTTCGCGAGGCCGCGCCAGACCTTCCACTGCCGGCTCCTCGGCGTTGGCCAGGCCGGGTTCAGAAGCGCCTGGCGCAGACTCGAGCAGTCTGTCGGCAGGCCGCACATCGACCGGATCGGGAACGGGTGGCAAGGCCAGATCGTTTTCAACGGTCGGGCGATGGGTGGGCGCCTGCCAAGGTCGTCGGATAGTGACCGTGACCGCGGCCGCGTCCGTCGCCAGCTCCGCAGCAGTCGCCACAGCCGTCTGATCCGGGGCGATCGGGGTCGGCGGCGCGTCGTCGTCGAGCAAACCATCGATAGCATTGAATACCGTGCGGCATTGCCCACAGCGGACTTTGCCAGCGCGCGCCCGGATCTGCTCGGAAGTGACCCGGAAGACGGTCTGACAGCTCGGGCAGCAGGTTTTCACGTCAAGCCTTGACCCCTGCCAGACATATCCAGCCGTCGCGCGCGTCGGCAATTCCTAGCGGGAGGTAAGGCGCGTAGGCTGCAATCAGCTCTTCCGCCTGTTCGAAGAGAACTCCTGATAGTGCGAGGCTGCCACCTTGGCGAACGTGCGCACTGATCAACGGCGCCATGACCTTGAGCGGATTGGCAAGAATGTTGGCGACCACGAGGTCGAACTGGCCATGCAACTCGTGCGCTGAATCCTGGAAGCGGGCGCTGACCCCGTTCCCCTCGGCATTGTTCCTGGCTGCGATCACCGCCTGCGGATCGATATCGACCCCAACCACGTCGCCTGCACCCAGTCTGGCCGCAGCGATCGCGAGAATCCCGGAGCCACACCCATAATCGAGCATCGACATCCCCGGCAACACCCGGCGCTCAAGCCATTCCAGGCACAGCCGGGTGGTCGGATGCGACCCCGTTCCGAACGCCATGCCGGGATCGAGCACCAGAACGATGGCTTGCGGATCAGGAGCCTGGTGCCATGAAGGGACAATCCACAAGCGCTCCGAGACACGAATCGGCTCGAATTGAGACTGGGTCAGTCGCACCCAGTCCTGATCCGCCACAGCTTCCTGCGTGAAGGACGGCAAATCGTCGAGACCGGCCAGTGCCGCACAGGTCGTCAGCAGTTGCCTGGCGTCGCCATCCGGATCGAGCAGTGCAATGACCCGAGAATGCAGCCAGCCTGGTCGGCTGAGCGAACCGGGTTCCCCGAACTGCGGTTGTTCGTCGGGAGTGCCGGCATCCGCATCTTCGATACTGACGGCCAGCGCACCTGCATCGAGAAGCGCGTCAGCCAGCGCCTCGGCATGTTGGCAGTCGGTCTGGATGCTCAGAGATAGCCAGGCCATCGTGATTCAGTGACGATCAGCCACCCTTGTTGACCTCGTCCTTGGCGGCGAGCCTTTGCTCGAGATAGTGGATGCTGGTGCCCCCCTCCATGAAGCGAGCGTCCTGCATCAGTTCCTGATGCAGCGCGATGTTCGTCGTAATGCCTTCGATACTCATTTCCGACAGGGCAATACGCATGCGGCGAATCGCCTGGTCGCGACTGTCGCCATAAGCGATCACCTTGGCGACCATCGAGTCATAGTGCGAAGGAATGGTATAACCCTGATAGATATGCGAGTCCACGCGAATGCCCGGCCCGCCCGGCGGATGATAGAAACTGATCTTGCCCGGCGATGGAACGAAAGTGAAGGGATCTTCGGCGTTGATCCGGCATTCGATGGCGTGACCTCGAAAGGTCAGATCACGCTGTCTGAAGTGCAGCTTTTCACCCGCGGCAATGCGGATCTGCTCGGCAACGAGATCGACACCGGTGATCAGTTCGGTCACCGGATGCTCGACCTGGATGCGGGTATTCATCTCGATGAAGTAGAACTCGTTATTCTCGAAAAGGAATTCGAAAGTACCCGCACCACGATAGTTGATACGCCGGCACGCTTCGGCACAACGTTCGCCGATGCGCACGATATGCCGGCTGGGGATACCGGGGGCCGGCGCTTCCTCGATGATCTTTTGGTGACGGCGCTGCATCGAGCAATCGCGTTCGCCGAGGTAGACCGCATTCCTGAAGCTGTCGGCCAGAACCTGAATCTCGACATGACGCGGGTTTTCCAGGTATTTCTCCAGATAGACGTTGGGATTTCCGAAAAAGCTTTGTGCCTCCGCACGAGTCATGTTCACGGCGTTGATCAGCGCGGCTTCGGTCCGGACGACACGCATCCCGCGCCCCCCCCCACCACCCGCAGCCTTGATGATCACCGGGTAGCCGACGGCTTTGGCAATCAGCACGATCTCCCTGGGATCGTCGGGCAGCGCGCCTTCCGAGCCGGGTACGCAGGGAACTCCCGTGATGCGCATGGCCTCCTTCGCGGAAACCTTGTCGCCCATCAGCCGGATCGTCTCCGGGCGGGGCCCGATGAAAACGAAACCGGAGGATTCCACACGCTCGGCAAAGTCGGCGTTCTCGGACAGGAAACCATAGCCTGGGTGAATGGCCTGTGCGTCAGTGACTTCGGCCGCCGAGATGATTGCCGGCACATTGAGATAGCTGTGGGCAGAAGGCGCCGGACCAATGCAGACCGACTCGTCGGCCAACCTGACGTACTTGGCCTCGCGATCAGCCTCCGAATGCACAACCACGGTCTTGATCCCGAGTTCACGGCAGGCGCGCTGGATGCGAAGGGCAATTTCTCCGCGGTTGGCGATAAGGACTTTCCCGAACATGGCGGATGGATCTCCTTAGCCGACAATGAACAAGGGTTCACCATATTCGACCGGTTGACCGTTCTCGATCAGAATCGCCTTGATTGTTCCGCCCCGCTCGGCTTCGATCTCGTTGAGCAGTTTCATCGCTTCGATGATGCAGAGCGTATCGCCGACCTTGACCACGCTGCCCACCTCGACAAAGGGTTCAGCACCAGGACTCGATGCACGATAGAAAGTGCCGACCATCGGAGCCTTGATGAAATCGCCTTCCGGAAGCTCGGGTTCCGCCGACTCGGCCCCCTTGCCGGTTGCCGGCCCCGCTACCGGCAAGGGGGCTGGCGGTACGTAGGCATGTTGCACCATGCTGCCACCGTGCTTGACGATACGAACCCGTTCCTCGGCGTCGTTGATCTCAAGTTCGGTAATGCTCGACTCCTCGACAAGGTCGATAAGCTTCTTCAGTTTTCGCAGATCCATGGATTCACTCCGGATGATTGTTATTTTTTGCGGCCAAGCTTGGAACGGGCGTTGGGACAGGCCCGCAGGCGATCAAAGGTTTCGCTCGGCAGAGATCCTGCCCAGAAGATATTCCAGCGCCAGCAAATAGCCCTCGCTGCCCAAGCCACTAATGACGCCAATCGCCAGATCAGAAAAATACGAGTGCTGGCGAAACGGTTCACGGGCATGCACGTTGGACAGGTGGACTTCGACGAAGGGAATGCCGGTGCTGGCGAGTGCATCGCGCAGCGCGATGCTGGTGTGCGTGTAAGCCGCCGGATTGATGATCAGGAAACGGACTTCCTGGGCGCCCGCAGCATGGACGCGCTCGATCAACGCCCCTTCGTGATTGCTCTGGAAGGTTTCGAGATGAACTCCGGCAGCCTCGGCACGGTGGGCAAGTGCGAGATTGATCTCGGCAAGCGTGCTTGAACCGTAGTATGCAGGTTCGCGAGCACCCAGCAGATTGAGATTGGGACCATGCAGGACAAGCAGCCTGGGGAGCTCTGACGTGGTGTCGGTTTTCGACGCAGTTTGCTTCTTCATGACCGTCAGTTTGCCGTAAATGGCCGCATTTTGTCCAGCAACCTTAAGACCTTTCGATAGAGTAGGCGAGTTCCCTCGGCGCCTCTGTCTTCACAAGAACATCAACGCAGGCCGCAATGCACTCACTGCATATGGTTGCATGACGCCCGGCGAGGAGTTCCTTGAATTCCCCGACCTCTATTCCACAGAAGCGGCAATACAGAAAGCCGGCATCCATTACGGGTTGAGGGTTCGCCACCTTGGCCTTCCGTTCAAGAAGTATCGACGCTGCAAGAGAAACGCACGTATTGCAGATGCACTCTGCCTCAGAGGCTATCAGGCGATAGGCATCGCGCTCGCTAGCGCCACAAAATGAGCAATGGCGTCCGGTTTCTTCGCCAGCAGTAGCCACTGCCAGTGCTAACGCGGCCGGATATTGGATAACGTTGCTCATAGCGTTACGTGTAAGACGCCCAAGGTGATCTCCGCAAATCCTTATACCAAGCAAGCCGGTCGGATCA